>CAZUBO010000011.1:0-23283 GCA_964618955.1 uncultured Candidatus Saccharibacteria bacterium
ATTTTCAAAACAATAACTTGACCCCAATAATTCTTCACTATATCTATAATTTCGGTGACTTTTTAGGCAATCGTAATAGCCTTATCTACCTTGTCAGTGGTTCTTGGGTCATCTTTTGACTCAATCAGAGGCTTTTAAAGGTATTAAAATCCAACTTCAAATCCCTCAGTGATTTACTCCTAATATCTAATGTAATCATTGCTTCTTTCTACCTAATAATTTCTCTTCAGATTTTTATCAATAACATTTAAACTCCCCCTTGCAAAACTCCAATAAATATGTTAATATATATCAAATTAATCAAATTAAACCCTATTTATGAAAGCTATTATCAAAACCGGTGGCAAACAATATATTGTTAGCGAAGGTCAAACTCTAAAAGTTGAAAAAATTAAAGAAGCTAATGTTGGTGACAAAATTGCTGTTGGTGAAGTTCTTTTAACTTACAACAATGAAGATGTCAAAGTTGGTACTCCTATTGTAGAAGGTGCTGTTGTAAAGGGAACTGTTCTTGAAGTTAAGAAAGATCGCAAGGTCATTATTCGCAAATACAAGAATAAAACCCGTTACCGCAAGACTATTGGTCATCGCCAAATCAAAGCTACTATCAAGATTACTTCCATAGCCTAAAATTAAAAACGGTCAGGTTTGGCCGTTTTTTTAATTGTTCAAATAGTGTTGATAACCTAAGTATAATTTTCTTTGACAAAAAATTAAAAAATTGCTAAAATATCTTTAATTAAAAAGCTAAATATATTAATATGAAAGAATTAATAAGCAACAAAGTTGCTTGGATTGATTTAATATCCCCTACAAGCGAAGAATTAAATATTTTAAGAAATGAATTAAAAATTCCTGAAAAGATTGTTGATCAAATTGCCAAACCGTCCGATATAAATAAAATGGAGTTTTACAATGATTTCTTTTATACCATTTTGCATTTTCCAATTTGAGATGAAAAATCTAAAAATTCTCAACCTACCGAATTGGATATTATTGTATTTAAAAATTACATCATTACTGTTCGTTATTCTAAAGCTCTTTTCCCTTTGAATGAATTTATTGAAAACTGTGAGAACTGTACCAAGGAAGACCTTGGGAATATTATTGGGGATAATACTTACGAAACCTTCTACAGTATTGTTCAAGCTTTGTTAACTTTTTCTACCCGTCAATTAAAACATATTGAACAAAAAATTCTTGTTATCGAAAACGAGGTCTTCCATTATTCTGCTAAAGATAATCAAAAAGTTATCTTTGAAATCTTAGATACCAAAAGAGACTTATTAAATTTTCGCCGAATCTTTTTAACTTTAGAGAATGCCATTATCGGCATTGACTACAAAGGCGAAAAATTCTGAGGAAAAGAAGCTGTGCCTCATATGTTGGATCTTGTTTCTGATTGTAACAAAGTCAAAAATAGTATTGAGCATCATACTAATTTCTTAAATTCTATTGAAGAAACTATGTATACCTTAATCAATAACAATATTAGTACTCTAAATCGAGTCTTTACAATCATATCCTTTATCGCTTGGCCAACTTTGTTAATTATTAGTTGATACCAAACTAATACCAACTGATTACCATTCGTTGGTTTACGCTATGATTCCTACATTGTCTTCTTCTTAGCTTTGATTCCTTCTACTTTAATTTACTACTACTTAAGAAAAAATAAATTACTCTAATATGGAACCATTAAAAATATATAATTCTTTATCTAACAATGTAGAAGAATTTCATCCCGTTAATAAACCTTTTCTTATTGGCTTATATACTTGTGGACCAACTGTCTACTCCTTTACTCACGTTGGGCATCTTCGTACGTATGTCTTTGAAGATGTTCTTAAAAAACTTTTAATTCAAAATGGTTTTTTAGTCGAGCATGTTATGAATACTACTGATGTCGGCCAACTAACTTCTGATTCTGATACTGGAGAAGACAAAATGGAGAAGCAAGCCAAAAAAGAAAACAAAAACATTTATCAGATTGCTAGTTTCTATACTAAAGATTTTCTTTGAAATTTAAAAAAAGTAAATATATCTTTGCCAAATATCTTAGCTCCTGCCTCTCACTATATCCCCGAACAAATCGAAGTTATCAAAAAACTTGAACAAAAAGGCTATATCTACAAAACTTCTGATGGTATATATTTTGATACTTCTAAAATGTCTGATTACAAAACTTTGTTTAATCAAAACAAAGAAGATTTGAAAACTGATGATCGTATTGAAAATGCTTTAGAAAAAAAGAATCCAACTGATTTTGCTCTTTGAAAATTTTCTCCTAAAAACGAAAAACGTCAGATGGAATGAAAGTCACCTTGGGGTATTGGCTTTCCAGGCTGGCATACTGAGTGTGTGGCCATGTCTATGAAATATTTAGGATCATACTTTGATATTCATTGTGGTGGCTTTGATCATATTCCAGTTCATCATCCTAATGAGATTGCTCAAGCAAAAGCTATTACTGGTAATTATCTAGCAAAATATTGAATGCATTTTGGTTTTCTTTTAAAGAATTCTGAAAAAATGTCAAAATCAACTGGTAATTTATGATATTTAAGAGATTTAATTAAAGACAATATCAATCCTCTAGCTTTTAGACTATTTGTCTTAAATACCTACTATCGTAAGACTGCTGATTTCTCAACTGAAGCTATTAATGCTTCCAACAATGCTTTGGGTAGTCTCTATGCTTTTTCTGAGAAGATTCAAGCTTTAAAATGATTAAAATTAACTAAAAGAATTAAATTCACTAATTTAAAACAAGGTGATATTATCCTTCAAAAATACTATACTGATTTTTTCAATGCTTTGAATGATGATTTAAATACGCCTAAAGCAATTGAAACTGTTTGAGGTTTAATCACTGAAATTAACAAGAATCTTTATTCTTTTAATCCAACTTCAATTTTAAAAATTTTAAAACAAATGGATTTAATTTTGTCTTTAGATATTGTCAAACACAAAGTTGCAAGAATTCCTTTAAAAGTTAAACTTCTAGCTAAGAAAAGATTTGTTTTGAAAAAACAAAAGAAATTCGAACAATCTGATAAAATTCGAGATCAGATAACTTCTTTAGGATTTAAGATTAATGATTATCAAACTTTTTATACTATAAGTAAGAACTAAATATGACGGTTAGAAAATTTGAAGGTAAATTACCTGGTTGTAAAAAAGCTAAATGTAATTATTGCTGTTGCGATAATGATCGAGTTGATGAATGAATTATCGAATATTCTGCTTTCCATGAAAAAATCAAAAAACAATTACTTAAAAAAGATATCAAATTTTCATTCTACAACGATCGGGTTCGAATTAGCAATTGTTCTGATGGTAAAAATTGTAAATTTCTAACCGAGCCTTTTAATAAGACAATTGACTTAAGACCTATTGATTGTAAGATCTATCCTTATGCTGTTGATTGAAATACCATCGACTTTGATAAAAAAATTGTAAATCTGTATTATTGAGATTATGATTGTCCAATGGTTACTTTAAGAAAAATCAGTCCCAAATTTAAAAAAGAAGTTGAATATATTATTCAAAGAGATTTTTCTTTTTTGTTCCACAAAATGAAATTCGATATTGTCTTTCATGATAGAATTCTACCCAAATTAAAATTTAAAAATCTTTAAAAAAAATCTATGGCCGATAATTACTACAAAAATCGAAAACAAGAAACTGACTATTCTAATCTATTCAAAACCTTAGAAAGTGAAGGGAAATTACCACCTCAAAATATCGAATTAGAAGAGACTCTTATCGGTACTTTGATTTTAGATAAGAATGTTATCACTCGTGTCGCTGATATCCTATTAGCTGAAGACTTCTATCGTCATGAACATCGAACGATATATAACACAATCGTTGAATCTTTCGAAAAGGGAAAACCAATTGATATTATGACGGTTACTAATCGCTTAAAAGAAAAAGATCAATTAAATGAGATTGGCGGAGCTAGCTATCTAGCGATGTTAGTCAACAAAGCTCCAGCGGCATACAACTGTGAAGAATACGCTCATATCATTCATCGTAAAAGAATTTTACGCGATTTGATTGCTGCTTCATATGAGATTGGTCGCTTAGGATTAAATGAGACTGATGATGTTGATGTTGTTTTGGATCAAGCCGAACAAATGATTTTTCAAATTGCTAAAAAGAAAATTGAAAAGAATTTTATCGAAGTTCATACTTCTGGCTTAACTGATGCTTGAGATAGAATTGAACAACTTCAAAAGCATGAAGGACCTCGTGGTATTACAACCGGCTTTAAACAATTAGACCATATCTTAGGTGGATTACAAAAGTCCGATATGATTGTTTTAGGTGCTCGTCCTTCTATCGGTAAGTCAGCTTTAGCCTTAGATATTGTTCGTCAAACAGCTTTAAGTGGTAATAAAGTTGCTTTCTTTAGCTTAGAAATGTCAGCTGACCAACTTGTTGATCGTTTGATTGCTGCTGAAGCTAATGTTGACTTATGAAAGATTCGTACTGGGTATTTGTCTTCCCAAGGCGAGTTTAATGACTTTACCTTGCTTCATGATGCCTTTTCACGTCTCTCAGAAGCCAAAATATATATTGATGATACTCCAGGCCTTACAGCGCTTCAAATCCGCACTAAAGCTCGAAGATTGATGTCTGAACATGGCTTAGATTTGATAGTTATCGACTATCTTCAATTAATTGGAGTAACTTCAAATTACATGAATCCTGTTCAACAATATACCGAGATATCCAAAGCTATGAAGATTATCGCTAGGGAATTAAATATTCCAGTCTTAGCTTTATCTCAATTATCTCGTAGTGTTGAACAAAGAATTCCTCCAGTACCTAAATTATCTGATCTTAGAGAAACGGGTTGTTTAACTGGTGATAGTTTAATTATGCGATCTGATACTGGAGAATTAATTCCAATTAAAGACTTAGTAAATCAAACTAAAAAAATCCCAATTCATTCTTTAGATCAAAATTGAACTCTTACTACTAGATCAATTAGTAAAGCTTTTTCTAGTGGTAAGAAAATGACCTATGAATTAAAATTAAGAAGTGGGAATAGCATTAAGGCTTCCGCTAATCATCCGTTCTGAAAAGTAAGTGGTTGAACTAGATTAGATGAATTAAAAGTTGATGATCTTATCGCTACTCCAAGAGAATTAAAAGTTTCCAATCCAAAAAATGAAATGACAAAAGATGAGATTATTCTTTTGGCTCATTTACTTGGTGATGGTTGCATTTTACCAAGACAACCTTACCATTATACCAGCGCTGATCCCAAGAATATCAAAATCGTTGCTAAGTCAGCCAAAAAACTTTTTGGAATTGAACCTCGAATTGTTCAACAAAAGAATTGATGACATGTATATTTATCTAGCCCTAAACATTTAACTCACGATACTTTCCATCCAATCACAAATTGATTTAATGATTTAGATATTGAAAGAGTTCATTCGTATGATAAAAAACTTCCTTCAAAAGTTTTTAGTTTAGATAACAAAAATATTGCTTTGTTTTTAAAACATCTTTGAGCTACTGATGGTAATATTAGTTTAAAGCCAACTAGTAAGGGTCATAAAGAACCAGCTATATATTATTCTTCTACCAGCCATGATTTAATTTGAGGTGTCAGACATTTACTTTTAAGATTAGGAATCAGAAGCAAAATTTCTGAAAAGAAAAAAGGCAATTATCGAATTTGTTATGCGCTTTCAATTTATGGAAGTACAGATCATTTGAAATTCTTAAAACAAATTGGTTGTTACGGTAAGAGAGGAGAGATAGTACCTAATCTAATCAAACGCTGCAATAAAGTTGTTTCCAATCAAAATATTGATCTCTGGCCAAAGGAAGCTTGAAAATTAATGATTGAGCCTGTTATAGATTCCATTGGCATAGAATGAAAAGAATTCCAAAAATTGATTAATACTAAAAAAACTAAAACTAGTTTATTCAAGATTGGAATTAGTAATGATATGCTAAAAAAGATTGCTAAAGCTTTAAAATCTCCAATTATTGATAATATGATTGATTCTGATATTGTCTGAGACAAAGTTATTTCAATTAAAAAATTAAAAGTTGAAGAAGTCTATGATGTCACTGTTCCAGAATTACATAATTTCATTGCTAATGATATCATTCTTGAAAATTCTATCGAGCAAGATGCCGACGTCGTCATGTTACTCTATAGAGAAGACCGATACAAAAAAACAACTGAAAATACCAATGTTGCCGAAGTTATCATCGCCAAACATCGTAATGGTGCTACTGGTAGTATGAAGCTATACTTTGAAGACAAATGTGCTAGTTTTCGTAATTTAGAAACTACTAATATCTCTAATGATTTTGCCAATACTCCTGACGAGAACTTAGACTATACTACTTTTGTACCACCTGATGAAGTAGAAGCTAGTATTGATGTTACTAGCGAACCTGAAGAAAGTGATTTAGAATTCTCTGAATAAAATTAATTAAAATTTTAAAAATCTTTTATGAATAAATTAAAATGATTGATTTTATCATTCTTCCTTTGCTTTGGTACAGCCTTCTTCGGATCACTTGTAACCACTCCTTCGATTGATTCTTGGTATCAATCAATTACAAAACCAAGCTTCAATCCTCCTAACTGGATTTTTGGTCCTGTTTGGACTTTGTTGTTTGCTTTAATGGCAATTTCTTTTTACTTAATTTTAATTCAAAAACCAGTTGCCAAAAAATCAATTGTTTTGTTTCTATCTCAATTGTTTTTTAACTTTCTTTGATCCTTCCTGTTTTTCTTTGTTCACAATCCGTTACTAGCATATATCAATATTTTAATTTTAATTGTTTTGGTTGTTTTAACTTTTAAACATTTTATCAAAATCAATAGACTTGCTGGATTGCTTTTAATCCCGTATATTATTTGAATTTCTTTTGCTTCAATTCTAAATCTTGCTATTGTTTTATTAAATTAATTAAAAAATATATATAAATAGAAAATATGTCTAAATTACAATCCATAAATCCATCTAATTATGAAATTCTAGGAGAAGTTGAAATGTCTTCCGAGCAAGATGTTATTCAAAAATTTAATTTAGCTAAAAAAGCACAACCCGAATGAGAAAATATTGGTCTAGAAAAAAGGCTAGAATATTTAAACAAAATAACTGAAATATTAAAATCAAAAAAAGATGAGTTTATACTATTAGAATCTAGAGAAATGGGAATGCCAATTAATGACGCTTCAATTGATTTTGATGCTGGCATAGATTACATAAGATGATATTTGGATAATGCAACCAAATATCTAAGTCCAGAAGTAACTTTTGAAAACGAAACAGAAATTCATCAAGTATTTTATGAATCAATTGGCGTTGTAGCGGTAATTACTCCTTGAAATTTTCCACTTAATAATTTTATATGGGGTTCTTTTCAAAATTTAATAGCAGGTAATACTGTGATATTAAAACATTCAGAAGAGTGTCCTTTATGCGGTAAATTTATTGAAAACATTTTTTCTACCAATTTGCCCGAGGGAGTTTTTAATGAAATTTACGGCGATAGCGAAGTGGGCAAAATATTAATAAATCAAGATATTAATATGATTATGTTTACCGGCAGTACAAAAACTGGAAAATCCTTATACAAAACTGCTGGCGAAAAATTCATTAAAGCAGTTATGGAATTAGGTGGTTCGGCTCCAGGTATAGTATTTGAAGATGCCAACATTGATTCCACTGTTGAAAATATTTGTTTTAATCGATTATTTAACTCCGGTCAATGTTGTGACAGGTTAAAAAGGTTAATCGTTCATAAAAATATTTTTAATGAAATTGTTGAAAAATTATCATTAGCTTTTAATAATAAAAAAGTAGGGATAGCAGAAGATCCTAATACCGAAATGGGGCCATTAGTAGCCAAAAGACAGCTCGATTTATTAATTTCTCAAATCGAAGATGCAAAAGTCAAAGGAGCTAATATTGCTGTTGGGGGGGCTTATTAAATGATAAATTCAATGGTGCTTTTTTTAAACCAACAATTTTAACTAATATAACAAAGGATATGAGGGTTTGAACTGAAGAAGTATTTGGCCCAGTATTACCAATAATTACATTCGAAACTGACGAAGAGGCTATAGCTTTGGCCAATGACACTATTTATGGATTGGGATCATATCTTTACACGTCAAATTCTGATAGAATTAATAAAGTTAGCAACGATATCAAAACAGGAATGGTAAGTGTTAATGGCACTAACTATATTCTACCTTGTAACCCATTCGGTGGCTATAAAAGTTCTGGTTTCGGAAGAGAACATGGCAAATACGGTTTTAATGAAGTGACTCAAATAAAATTAGTTGCTAAGAATAAATAATTTGACTTTTCCACAAAATATGATATAATCTAGATATAAAACTCCCAAGACACTAGGCACACACGTAAGTCCTAATAAGGGGTCGACAAAATTAATTTTTCAAATTAAGTCTGTTGAGGGAGTTCTACTTTTCAACAGATTTTTTTATATCGTTAAACTATTCAATATGTTAACACGACAACAAAAAAGAGAAAAAATCGACAAGATAAAAGAAAACATTAGTAAATCACCCTATATCTTTTATACCACATTTTCCCAAATCAAAACCAAAGATGTAACCAAATTACGTAATGAACTTTTCAATGTTGATTCCAAAATGACTTTGGTCAAAAAGTCTTTAGCCGATATTGCTTTCAATGAATCCAATATCAAAAATGTCAATCTTAAAAAAGGATTTCAAGGACAAGCTGCTTTAGTATTTTCTAACGAAAATCTCTTTAACGCTCTTGGATTCCTCAATGCTTTTAAGAAACAAAACAAAGAGAAATTTGATATTCTAGGAGCCATTCTAAATCAAGAAGTTATTGATAAAAAGACCTTATCAATGTTCACTTCAATCAAATCCAAGGAAGATTTGTATACTCGTTTAGTTTGATCTCTCAAATATCCAATTAACCAATTAGCTGTTGCTTTAGATCAAATTTCTAAAAAAACTGCTTAACTTAATAACTATTAAAAATATATCATGGAAAACGAACAAACAATGTCCCCAAAGGTAGAGGAATTAATTAAAAAAATCGAAGGTTTATCAGTTGTCGAAGTAGTTGAATTAGTCAAAGCTTTAGAAGAGAAGTTTGGTGTATCAGCTACTCCTATGGTTGGTGCAGCTTCTGTCGCTAGCGCTGAAGGTGGTGCTGAAGAGAAATCTACCGTATCCGTTATTCTTGAATCAGCTGGTGAAGCTAAGATTCAAGTTATCAAAGCTGTTAGAGATATCACTGGTCTTGGCTTAAAAGAAGCTAAAGATTTAGTTGATGGTGCTCCAAAAGCTGTCAAAGAGAATATTGCTTCAGCTGATGCTGAGACAATTAAGAAAACTTTAGAAGAAGCTGGTGCCAGAATTACTTTGAAATAACAATTCAAAATACCAAAACTAAAAAAGAGCGAGTAATCGCTCTTTTTTGTTGTTTTAAAAATTCTTAAAATCCACTTGACAAGGTTTAAAAATATGCTAAATTAATAATGGAGAGAGTACAAATATGATGAAGAAGGGAATTCATATTTACACGCACTCAACACAATTGCTCTATAGAAGTCTTCCGAGGTTCTAAATAGAAGCAATTTACGATATAACTCGATCATCTAGTCTCTCCTTGCTCTTTTTTATCTTTCAGTATTGGTATATAGCTCAAGGGTAGAACAGCAGAGTCATATACTCTAAGGGTTAAAGGTTCAAGTCCTTCTATACCAGGAAAATTATTTTCCTATATTATCGGTCCACGAACGGACCAACATCGGATCTCATCGGCCATCATGCGGCAAAGAGATCCGTCCACACAATTTCCAGCTCGAATACTTTATTGTATTCGGGTTTTCTTTTATTCAATTTTTCCATTGACTTTTTTCTTTTTTTTCTTTATAATATATCTAAATTAAATACTTTTTCAATGAAAAATTATTCTAAAAAATTAACAATATTAGAAATGCAAAATCTCTGTCAATCATTTCGTAAAGAAATTATTGATATGGTTTATATGGCTCAGTCGGGTCACATTGCTGGACCCTTAAGTGCCGTTGAACAATACGTTGCTTTGTATTTCGGTGATATCCTAAAATACAATCCTAATAATCCAAAATGAGAAAATAGAGATAAAGTTATTGTTTCTAATGGTCACTACGCTCCTTTATTGTATGTTACTTTGGCAGAAGCTGGATTCTTTGAAAAAGAAATTTTAAAAACTTTTAGAAATTTTGAATCAATTCTTCAAGGCCATCCCAATAGAAAAATCCCTGGAGTTGAAAATGTTTCTGGTCCAGATGGTGAAGGCTTATCCCAAGCTATTGGCATGTGTTTAGCTTCTAAATTAGATAAGAACCCTTATCAAGTCTATTGTTTAATGGGAGATGGTGAGCAACAAGAAGGTAGTATCTGAGAAGCCGTCATGTTCGCTAGCAAACACAAACTTGATAATTTAACTTGTTTAATTGATCGCAATAATATTCAGATTGGAGGCTTCACTGAATCAATAATGCCATTAAATTCTTTAAAACAAAAATATGAAAGCTTCAATTGAAAAGTAATTGAAATTAATGGTCACAATTTAAAAGAAATTATCAATGCCTTAAATCAATCTAAGTTCGTAAATGATGAACCTACTGTAATTATCTGTAATACGATTTCAGGTAAGGGAATACCCTTCATGGAAAACAAACCTGAATGACATAGTAAAATTATCACCAAAGAGATTTATGACAAAGCTTTAAAAACATTAATTTAATTTTATGTTAAATCCAGAATTAAAACTCAATAAAAAAATATTTTCTGAAGATGTTGATCGCAAATCCAGTCGTGACGGCTTTGGTGAAGGTCTTTTAATTGTTGGCGAGCAAAATGAAAATGTTTGTGTTTTGAGCGCTGATTTAACTGAAAGTTTACGAGCAGATAAATTTAAAAATCGTTTTCCTAATAGATTCTTTGATGTTGGTATTGCTGAACAAAATATGGCTGGTATTGCTAGTGGCTTAGCCAGTCAAAACAAAATTCCTTTTATCTTATCATTTTCTATTTTTTCTCCCGGAAGAAATTGAGAAATAATCCGTACTATAATTTGCTATAATAATGTTCCAGTTAAAATCATTGGTGGACATAGTGGTTTAGATACTGGTCCAGATGGCGCTACCCATCAATGCTTAGAAGATATTGCTCTAATGCGAATATTACCTAATACTATTGTAATTGCTCCTTGTGATTATTTAGAAGCTAAAAAAGCAACTTTAAAAATTACTGAGCTTGATAAGCCTTGTTATCTTCGATTACAACGCAGTTCTACACCTTTAATTACAACTAACGAAACTCCTTTTGAGATTGGTAAAGCCAATGTCTTGTTTAATGAAAACGAATCAGAAGTTGCTTTAATTGCTTGTGGTAATTTAGTTTATTCTGCTTTAAAAGTTGCCAATGATCTTCAAAAAGAAAAAATTAATTGTACAGTAATTAATAACCATACTATCAAACCTTTGGATCGCGAAACATTAATTTCTTATGCTAAGTCTTGCAAAGCTTTTGTGGTTATTGAAGATCATCAAAAAGCTGGTGGCTTAGGTAGTGCGATCTCTGAATTAATTTCTGAAACTTATCCAATTCCAATTGAATTTATCGCCGTTAATGATTTATTTGGCGAAACTGGAACTACTCAAGAATTGTATAAAAAACATCATCTTGATGAGCAGTCGATCAAAAATGCAATTTATAAAGTTTTGAAAAGAAAAAATATTTAAAAATATCTTAATAAAAATTTAATAAATATTCTATCATGGAACAAAAAAATCATAGACTTCATTTTATGGCAATAAGTGGTTGAGCTCTAGCTCTTGTCCTTCTTTGTGTTTCTATTGCCAACGGCACTTGACAATCGGCAACCGCTAATCCACCCGGAGACAACTTGTCAGCTCCAATAAATGTTGGTTCAAGTGCCCAAACCAAATCGGGAGCCTTTACCTTAAATGGTACTTTTTCTGCTACTTCCAACTCTTTATTTGGTGGTACTGCCACTTTTACACCTTCAGTTGACAGCACAAGTACTTTTAAAGTTACTAATGCTGCTGGTGACAGTATGATTAATATTAATTCTACGGCCGGAACCTCTACTATCGGACCATTAAATCTTACTGGAGTTGTTGGTTCTTTACTTGGAACTGGTGCTAAATTAAATGTTGGCAATTCTAATTCAACATATAACCTTGATGTTACTGGCACAGCTAGAGCTACGGACAACATTCGTTCTGATGCTGGTTTTTGTATTGCTACCGATTGTATTACTTCTTGACCATCCGGTGGTACTCCTGATGGCAATGTACCTTTAAACGGTATTATTTTAGGTGAAAATCCATCTGATGCAAGCATTATTGCTGGTGGATATACTTACAATCCAGCAGACACGGTTTTAACCTCTGGAATGAACACCCTATATATTTATACAAAAACAACTCCTTAAACTTTTAAAATGAAATTTGATGCTATTGTAATCGGTTCTTCAACTCTGGACTTTTTTGTGAATAGTTTAGAATTAAAAGTTATTAAAGAAAATTCTTTTATCAATAAAAAGGGAATTGTTTTTCCTTTAGGCCAAAAGATTAATGGTAATATTTTTGAAATCAAAATTGGTGGCAGTTGTTTAAATATTGCTACAACTTTTTCAAATTTTGGATATAAATCCCATATTCTTTCTATCGTTGGTAAAGATACCAACAGAAAAGATATTTTTAATTTTGTTAAGAAGTTAAAAAATGTTAAAAAAATATCTTTTAAAACTGATGATAAAAAAATAACTGGCTTTTCTTGCATTATCTTATCTAACAACGCCGAAAGAACTATCATTAAGAATCCCAGAGGTTGCTCTTCAAATTTAAAAATCAATCAAAAAGATATTAAAAACAGTCAAGCCAAATTAATTTTTTCAAATTCGCTTTATGGCAAAAAAGATAGCTGAAATACTTTGCTAAATTACAAAAAAGCCAATCCTAAGATTTTATGATGTTCCAATCCTAATACACAAGATTTAATATTTTTAAGAAGTAATTTAAATTTCTTAAAATACATTGATTGTTTTTTCTTAAATCTTGAAAAAGCTAGTATTTTAAGTAATTTAGATTATCGTAAAGAAAAAGAAATTTTTAAATTTATTAATGTCTACATTCCTGGTATTTGTATTATCAACAAAGGCTCTCGTGGTTTGATTGCTTCTGATGGTAAAAATATGTATACTTGTGATATCTATCATCATATCAAATTAATTGATACTACTGGAGCAGAGGACGCTTTAGCCAGTGGTTTTGCTCTAATGTATCAAAAGACTAAAGATATTGAATACAGTTTAAAGTTTGCCTTAGCTAATGCTGGTAATTGTATTGAAAAGATTGGTGGCAACTCCAATCTCTTAACTCCAACAATTTTTAACAATACTACGTGAAAAAAATATTTTAATAAATTAAAAATAAAAAAAGAAATAATATGTTAAGAAAACTAATTCAGCCATTTTTAAAAAATGAAAAATGTTTAATTGTTGCTTATGACTATGGTTCCAATAAAAACCCAGAGATTTTTAAATACCAATCTTCTAACCCAACTTACATTTTTGAATTAGCCAAAAACATTAATGCTACTGGCTTGGTTTTAAATAAAGGTATTGCTGAGATTTATTCCCAAACTAATTACAAAACACCTTTAATTATTAAACTTGATATCGAATCAGAAAATACCAATATTCCAATTTTAATTTGTTCAGTTGAATATGCCAAAAAATTAGGAGCTAAAGGTATAGGATATACTATATATTTTGGATCTGAATTCGAAACTCAACAAATTAAAGAATTTTCGGTTTTAGTAGAACAAGCTCATTCTTTAAATATGGCTGTAATTCTCTGGGCTTATGTTGTCCTTCCTTCTTGAAAGGTAGATAATGAACCTAATAATCTAATCTTTGCTTTTCGCCAAGCCTATGAATTAGGAGCTGATTTAGTTAAGATTCATAACCCCAACGGTTCAGTAGACATTTCTTTTCTTCATTCAATCATTCCTAATATGCCAATATCTATGAGAGAGGGAGAACCTACTGATAGCTCCAACCTTCTAACTTGAGTGAAAGATTCAATTAATAAAGGTATTGATGGCTTTATTATCGGCCATAATCTTTGACAAAAAGAAAATGCCACTGAATTAGGAAAAGAAATCCATAAAATTACTTTTGGAAAATAGTCCAATAAATACAGGTTCAACTAGTTCAAAACTATAAAATATCAGCATTTTATAGAATTATATTCTGTAGTCAATAAACCCTTGAAAAAACAGCCAATCTGTGCTAAAATATCCCTAAAGCCATTAATAAATTAAACATTAAGAAAAACTTATGGACACTATAAATTTACAAGCAAAAATCAGAGAATTTATTGGTAAAAAGGTTTCTCAATTACGAAAGCAGGATATTATCCCTGGCGTTCTATATGGTAAATCAATAACCCCACAAAATATCTCCGTTGATAGTAAAGAATTCACTAAAGTTTTCAAAAAAGCTGGCGATAATACCGTAATTAATCTAAGTATCGATGGCTCTAAAGAAAAACACAAAGTTTTGATTAGAGACGTTGCTATGACCCCAACTCGTGATAAAATCATTCACGTTGAATTATTCGCTGTATCTTTAACCGATAAGATCAAAGCCAATATTCCAGTAGTATTGATTAATACTGAGATTGCTGAGAAGCTAGGTGGTAATCTAATTGTCAACTTAGACGAAATCGAAGTTGAAGCTTTACCAACTCATCTTCCTCATCAAATCGAAGTTGATTGTTCAATCTTTACTGAATTTGGTCAAACAATCTACGTCAAAGATTTAAAACTTTCTAGTGATATCAAAATTCATGAAGATCTAGAATTACCAATCGTCTCCTTTGACGCTCCTGAAAAAGAAGAGGTTATTGAAGCTGCTCCAGTCGAAACTGAAGTTGCTACCGAAACAACCGAAGAAAAGAAGGAAGAAGAATCAGCTAATAAATAATTAAAAAACTATCAATGTTTTGAGAAGAATTTCAAACAAAAAAACATAAACATTTAGATATCATTTTTGACCAACCTAAATCAAAAATAGATTGATCAAAAATTCAATATTTAAATTTCTTGCATAATAAAAATATTTCTAAATCATTTCGATTTTTTAGAAATACTATCATTGCTGTTTTTGTTTTAAGTTTGTGCTTCTTCAATAATCATTTTACCAATAACGTTGAGGCTCCTATCGGATACTTTGAAGCCAAAGCTACTACCGAAGAAGAGCGAAAACAAATGGAAAAAGAATTAGCTGAGATTGAATCCCAAATAGCAATCTATGAAAAAGAATTGCAGGGAACTACTAAAGAAAAGGCTACTCTTCAAAATGCGATTAATACTTTAAAGACTCAGGCTAATAAACTATCTCTTCAGGTAAAATCAACCAAAGGCCAAATCACAACTTTGACTGGCAAAATCAAAGATACTGAATTAGCAATCGATAAGACTCTAAATAATATTGATACTGCTAAAGGCGAATTAGGATCACTCATCCAAGCCTTCTATGAATTATCTACCAAGAGTCAAGCCGAGATTATTCTAGCTAACAATACTTTATCCGACTACTTCACTGAAGTTAATTCTCTAAACTTATTAGATTTAAAAATCAATGATAAATTAGATGAATTAAAAGATTTAAATAAAAATCTAACTGTTCAGAAAACTAGCTTAAGCGAAAAGAAGGGGGATGCTCAGAATATGCTTCAAGTCCAACTTCTTCAACAAAATGAATTAGAAAGAACTAAAAAGGAAAAAGATAATTTGCTAACTGTAACTAAGAATAAAGAAGCTACTTACCAACAAATTCTAAGTGAACAACGTAAAAAAGCTGCTGAACTTAGAAGTCGTATCTATAACATGGTTGGTATTCAAACTAAAGTTACCTTCGGAGAAGCTCTTGATATTGCTACTTGAGCTGGCAACATGGTAGGTATTCGTCCAGCTTTGTTATTAGCTATCTTAACTCAAGAAACTAACTTAGGTCAAAACGTTGGAACCTGTAACAGACCTACCGATCCACCTAATAAGAATTACAAAGTTATCATGAATCCTAAAGACCACGACTATTTTGTTCAAATCACCAAAGAATTAGGCATGAATCCCGAAGCTACTCCAGTCTCTTGTCCTATGTATCAACAAGGCAAACAAGTTGGTTGAGGTGGTGCCATGGGACCAGCCCAATTTATTCCTAGAACCTGGATAAATTACAAAGATAAAGTTAGTGCTATCACCGGTCGTAATCCCGCTAATCCATGGGATATCAAAGATGCTTTCATCGCTTGTGCACTTTACATCGGTTCTTATGGAGCCAAAACTCAAACTTATGATGGCGAATGACGTAGTGCTATGATATATTTCTCCGGATCTACTAATACTCGTTTCCGCTTCTATGGTGATAATGTTATGGCTATCGCCAAACGTTATCAAGCTGATATTGATGCCATTAAAAAAGCTAATTAAATAAATATTAAACTAAATTAAAATGAATCATCAACAACAAGAACAATGTTACTTCTGCCAAAAAGGCATTGCCAACATTGATTACAAGGATATTGATACTTTAAAGAGATTTATCTCTAGCCAATTCAAGATTCTACCTCGTAGAAAAACTTTTACTTGCGCTAAGCATCAACGAGCTTTATGCACCGCTATCAAGCGTGCTCGCATTATGGCTTTGTTACCTTTCTGTCCAAACAACAAAAAGAATTAATTAAATTTTTGTTTTAAAACCAAAAGCATTATGAACTATACCTATTTAACGTTCATTATATTACTCGTTTTTGTTACTGTAATTTTAAAATACAAAAAGAATATTGAGAGAATTCAAAAAGAAAATTCCAAATTGAAAATTCAACTTGAAAACCAAAAATGCGAAAATCTCAATAATTTTATAGCTTCCAACAATCAAAAACAAAACGAGATTGATATTAGAAAAACTAAGATCTTAGAATTTCTAACTAATCACGAAACGATAACTAATGACCAAGTAGAATACTTAGTAAAGGTCTCCAACAGCACTGCTTATCGTCTATTAGAAAGTTTAGAACAAGAGGGAAGGATATCCCAAATAGGTAAGACTGGCAAAGACGTCTACTACATTAAAAACAAATTCTATAAAAGAAATTAAGAGTATGAAAAATTTTCCTAATTTAAATTTAAACCATCGATGACATCACCTTATTCGACAAAGGGAATTTTTTCATACATCTTAATGTTTGTATATTAAATTATACAAAACCATCAATTGAAGAAACACCTTTGTTGAGAAGGTGTTTTTTTAATATTTAATATTTTTAGAAGAAAAAATCTGTTCTGTTTTTTCTCCTGAAAATATTTTTTCAGGATTAGTACATTATACAAAAGAAAGGAGGGTGGGGAATGAAAGTCTTACTTCATTTATTAGTTGAGAATGATCATTTAAATACCGAACACTCAATATGGATTGATACAACTAACAATTTATGGCATGAAAAGATTTGCCGAGAAAAAAATGGCGAATTACTCGGAGGAGAAAAAACCTGTTTAGACACCAACGAAAGAATTACTGTTCTTTCAAAATTTTATCAAGGATAAATTTTAAATAAAAAAGCTCAAAGAAAAACTTTGAGCTTTTTTATTTGCCAAAATTGAATAATAAGTTTACAATATCAAAACTTGCATTTTTTAAAATAATCCACTAAAATTATCATATATTAAAAGTTAAGTTTGATACCATGAATGAACTAAATATCTATCTTCTAAAAGATATGCCTCCGGAAGTAAAAGCTGTTACTTTTGCCAAATGTTCCCGTAGTCCTGAATCCTTTAGCGATATTGCCAGGGAATTAACCGAAGAGAAATCTAAAGAATTCCATGAGAAATGAGTAGTTGGTTATGGCCATTCTTCAGTTGCTGAGCATGCCGTCTTATCAGTTGCTATGGAGAATGTCTCTATTCTAGCTACTAAAGTTATCGAAGATAATCGTTTAGTATCTTTTACTGAGAAATCTACTCGCTATCAAATCTTCAATCGCGATAAATACTATAAGCCTGAAAATATCTTAAACGATCCAGAATACAAAGCAATCTACGAAGGAACTCAGAATTATCTTTTTGATACTTATGAAAAATTAACCAATCCTATGATTGAATTTTTTTCTAATAAAATAACCAGAGAAGACAATATGGGAGAAATACAATACAAAGCAATTCTAAAATCCAAAGCTTGTGATGAAATTCGCTTTCTTTTGACTCCCGCAACATTAACCAATATGGGTATGACAATCAACGCTCGTAATCTTGAGCATGCAATTACAAAGATGCTAAGTCATCCATTACAAGAAATGCAAAACATCGCGCTTTCTTTAAAACAAATCGGGCAAGAAGAAACTCCAACATTATTAAAGTATGCCAATCCTAATACATATATCAGTAATACTAATAAAAAATTAAAACTTATCAGTGAATTTGTTTTAACTACACCTCCTGAAATAGATGATAATCCTGTAGCTATCGTTGACTATGATCACAATGCCGAAGATAAGCTTATAGCTTCTTTACTATACAAACATTCAACTCTATCATATCCTCAAATAAAATCCCAAGTAAAAAATATTTCTTTTGAGCATAAATTAAAAATATTAAATGAAGCTTTAAACGAAAGAGGGAATCATGATCAACCACTGAGAGAACTAGAGCATATCTACTATACCTTTGATATTTTAATTGATTATGGTGCCTTTCGAGATATTCAAAGACATCGTATGGTAACTCAAACCAATCAAAAATTAACTCCAAATATTGGATATACAATTCCTAAATCAATTATCGAAGCTGGCTTCGAAAAAGAATTTAGAGATTGTATGGAAAAAGCCAAAGAAGGGTATTACAAACTTTATACAAAATATCCTAACGAAGCTGAATACGTTCTTCCTCTAGCATTCAAAAAAAGAGTTCTTATGACTTGGAACCTTCGCGAACTCCATCATTTCATATCTCTTCGTACTGGTAAGATGGGTCATTGAGCCTATCGATCAGTAGCTCAACAATGCTATAGAGAATTAGAAAAAATACATCCTCTATTAGCAAAATATATTAGAGTTAATTTAGAATAAATACTTAAAATCATCACTACACTAACTAGTGTGGTGGTTTGACATACCAATATTTTATGATAAAATATATTTAGAAACTTTCAATAAAGGAGGGGGTAATGAAACAAACAAAAGAACAAATAGCAAAACAGATGTTAAAATTAGGTATATCGGTAACCGCAATTAATAATTGGCTAAATTCCATCACAGAAACAGAAGAAGCTATTAATCACATTCATAGAGTGCCAATTGGATCCTATGAATTCACAGGATCACAAAAACCAGATACTCCAGATTTTGTATATTAACTCACAGAGGCAAAGCCCATTGTGGGTTTTTGCATTATTATAGGTTTTCTTCAAACCACCCCTGCTGAGATACCAAAATTAGGGAAGAGGGGCTAAAAACGGCCTTTAAAGCCGTTTAAAAGGATAGCAAAACATATATTTATATCTATAATATAATTATTATATATTAGTAGAGAAATACTATCAAAATCAAAAACTCCAGAAAATAGGCCTATATATACAGGGCATGATCTGCATACCACGTCGCACAAGATATATTTTTAGTCGTACTCCATATCACTTAAGCTAATATCCATTGATTAAACCAATTTTAGCTTATAATACCCCTTTTACTATATATAAATTTATAATTGTGTTTATATATTAATAAATATATTTTATTATATAACATTAAATATATTATTAATATAAATTAATAATATCCTCCTTCCCCTTTTTTATTTTAGCTCAGAAGGGGTCCTTACTATGAATTCAATGATTTTATTACAAAATCTTTAAAATTAATCTCCGTCACAATCTTTATATTTTTCTCCAAAGGAATCTTTCTATTGCTTACTAAGGAATTAATATCTTTCTGTTTTATTCCATCATTACCAACTAGCACAAAATAAACCGGAAAATTTAAACCTACATATCTTTTATTCTTTATACTAATAACTCTTGATAGAGAAAATAAATCTTTAGCATAAAAGATATCTATGGCAAGCCCATCGGTATCAGAAGTATATATAAAAAAATCACAACATATATGTCCGGGTCTTAAAATCTTATGTTCATGTACTCTAACTTCTGGTATTTTAGAAATTAAAAATTTATAAAAAGCGCTCTCATATTCAACAGCTTCACTATACATAATTTTAGCCATATTAGATCTACATTCACCCGAAGAATGATCTTTGATATCATCAAGATTTAAAGTTTCTTTTAATTTAATTATTCCTCCAAACTTTCTTTGAATTAATCGAGACGACGGCAAAAAATCTACCGTATCAAAATCATGAGTAGTAGGATATCTGCCATATTTATCAAAATATATTTTAATACCAATTTCAATTTCATTTATAGTTCACGCTGGTTGATCTCCAATTTTCTTTTTTCTCGTTTCTTTTTCCGACATTTTAATGTATTAACATCTTCAAGACTCTTAAGAATGCTTCCACTACCGCTACCATAATCATACCAATACCTTTAAAAATATTTAATATACTTTGAAGCATTTGCATTTGAAATATTTTTTCTACTATATTATATAATGACAAAGTTATCTCCATAAATACACTAGCAACTTTATCTCACAATATATTTAAATCCATCATAATAATTAATTTAATAATTTAATAAAATTATTTAATCGATCTATGACTCTCTGATGCCCCATGGTCTTAATAATTTGATAGAGGTCAGGGGATTGTGCCCTTCCCATTAATGCTACTCTAAAAACCTTAGCTACATCAGCTACATACCCGTTATATAGTTCTGAATTGATTTTGTATTCCTTCATACTCTCTGCATAATTAAAATTCTTAGCAATAACTTTGATTTTAGAAAATCAAGTTTCTAAATCATCATTAGCATCAAAGACTTTAATAAATTCATTAATCATTAATTTTGCATCATTAAAGATTACTGGCGAAATCAAAGTAAAATCAATTGATTGTTTTACAAATTCTTCATCAAAGAAATAACAAACTTCGTTATATACATCTTCTCATTTACATATATCTTTTCTCTTCTTTCCTTCCCCTTCCCGTTCAATATTAAAAATTAAATGAGCATATTCTTTGTTCTTAAATAGCAAATTGAATAAATTCTCATCATAAGTTTTGGATCACCCCAAAGCAAAGTTATATACACCATCAGCGGTTAATTTTGAAATATATTCTCTGCTAAAGAAATTCAATTTGTCATAATCAAATAACGAACCACTGACTTTTAATTTATTAATATCAATTTGAAAATCTTCTAATCCTTTATCAGGATTTTGTAATTTTCAATCTTCATAATTGGAATTAATTAAATTCAAAAAGTATTCTTTGATAGCCATTACTGGATATCCAGCTTTGTAATAGAATTCAATTCCAGCTTCTGGATCTTTTCTTTTACTTAATTTTCTTCTAGATTCACCATCCATCTTTTCGATTGGTGCCATATGAAAATATCTTGGAGCTTTAAAATTCAAAGCTTCAAATAGTTGTAAATGCATTGGTACCGAAGGTAATCATTCATCCCCCCTAACTACATCAGTCGTTCCCATAAAATGATCATCAATAACATGAGCAAAATGATAAGTTGGTAATCCATCTGCTTTCATTATAACAACATCTAATTCATTCTCCGGCAGAATAACTTCGCCTTTGATTTGGTCAATAAAGTTAATTTTATTCAAAAAATTCCCATTGGATTTGTATCGTATTACAAAAGGTTTATTTTGATTTAAATTCTCAATCACTTCATCCAAACTTTTGTTCCTTCAAATAGCCCATTCCTTACGATAACCAATCAATTCATTCTTCTCAGTTTGAATTTTATTAATTTCTTCTAATTCTTCTGGTGTTGCAAAACAAACATATGCCTTATCCTCTAATAGCAATTTTTTAACAAAGACTTGATAAATATCTTTTCTTTCACTTTGAATATATGGTCCATAATTCCCAACCGTTTCGTTATCCAAAAATCCTTCGTCAATTTTAATTCCAAAACGATTTAAAGCCTTAACTATCATTTCGCTTCCACCTTCAACTTCGCGTTTTTTATCAGTATCTTCAATTCTTAAATAAAAAATACCATTTGCCTGATGAGCGATTCTCTCATTAATTAGTCCACTATAGATATTCCCAATATGGATATATCCAGTAGGACTTGGGGCAAAGCGAGTTACTTTAACATCTTCTGGTAGATTCCTCATAGGATATCTATCAACAACTTCTTGTTCAGTTAATTTCAAATCTTTAAAAATATAATTAACTATGTATTGTAATTTTTCTTGATTTTCCATTTTATATTTTTAATTTATTTTATAATCCAAATTCCCCTTTAGTAGAAGTATAATGCTGTGCCACTTCCTCAGCACTCAATCCCCTATTATATATTCTTACTTCATCAAGGGAGCCATCTTTAATTTTATAATTATTATCAGTATTATAAGATCCAATATATTTTATTCTATTGGTTGATGGGAAAGGAGGAGTTCCTGAAAGGTTTTGTGTGGCCCCGAATTGAGCTCCATTTCTATAAGCTTTTATTGTTTTATTAGTATAATCACAAACTGCTACTATATGAATTCATTGACTATCTAAGTTCTGAAAGAGATTGCCAAAAATAGCATCCACTACTCCTCCCCCAGTAGAATATCTAAAATCAAGATTATCAGTATTAGGAATCCTATAAATATAAATTCATCCTATTATAGTACTATAACCATTATCCCCCAATATAGTATTATTCATTGTTGCATCCAACTTACTCTTCATTCACACCTCTATAGTAAGTATACCTGTATCAGGTATAACAAAAGAAGGTGTTTGAATATAGTCGGTACCGGAGGCATCATAGTACATAGCTTTGTTAGTTCCAATAGTAGTAACTCTATCAGGGCCATTGACTGTTCCATTGATTCCATTACCAGAATAATCAAGAGCTGAACCCGATGCTTCATCAAATTTTCAGAATGCAATAAGATTTTTATCACGTTGTAGAGGAGTAACTCATGTTCTGTTAGGACTACCAATCTCAAAGGTAGATGTAAGACTTCCTTCATCATTAATGGAGTTCTTATTGGGATTTGAAAGGA
>CAZUBO010000012.1:0-18986 GCA_964618955.1 uncultured Candidatus Saccharibacteria bacterium
GATCATTTCGAATGTCCTGACATGATAAAAAATTTAACAAACTATTAATTCCTTCATTTAGTCAAAAAATACCTAAAAATCATTAGATATCTTCCATTAATAGTTAATTTATAATAAATTCAAATCATTATTAGAAATTAACTAATAATACTAGTCTTTTATGATTATACACTATTTTCACCCAAAAAACAACCCCTAGTTTATATAATCAAAAATTTCAATTTTGTAATTAAAAATTCATTTTTCTTATTGCTTTTTTTCTCGTTCTTTGTTAAAATATATTCAACAAACTTCAAATTAAAATAGCCAATTATGAAAAATTTTAAAAAATATTTAAATTTAAAACTCACAATCTTTTTTGTAGTTTTAATTTTTATTCCTCAGTTTGTTTTCGCCGAATCCTGCCCTATTATAACTATCGGCTTATCTCAAACCAATCAAAAAAGTAAATTCAGTGAAGTCTTTGCTCTTCAAATGATTCTATCAATGTATCCCGAAATCTACCCAGATGTTTTAGTAGTTGGTAATTACGGTCCTAAGACTGAGACTGCTATTAAACGCCTTCAATCCGATAATGGTATGACTAGTAATGGCGTTATCAATGCTGATACTCAAGAATTAATTTGTAGTCAATATTATCGTTGCCCTTTTACAAGTATGATTGGTAAAGGCGATGACCTCAATCCCGATCAAGTTATTGAAGTTAAACTACTTCAAACACTCTTAAAATATCTCCCTAAAGTAAAATACACCGGTTCCGTTAATGGTGCTATTGGTTCTATTACCGAAAAAGCTATTACTAAATTCCAAACTGCTTATAAACTCTACCCTACTCAAATTATGGATTACGAGACCAATCAAAAACTTTGCGAGATCTTTGGCTCTTTAAATACCATATCGCTCTCCGCTCCAGTTGTAGCTACCAAACCAAAAACTATTAGTCCACTAAATGCTGTTTGTATAGCCGACCCTGATATTGCTACTATCAATCAAAGAGTTAGCTTCCTTTCTCAAGTTTTTGGTGGCAAATCTCCATATAAATACTATTGATCTGGCTATGCCTCTGGATCTGCAAAAACTTCTAGTAATATCTTCACTTCTTCTGGCCAATATCCAGCTACTTTAAAAGTTACTGATGCCACTAATAAAACAGTAGAAGCTAAATGCTATGCTCAAGTTGGCAGTAGAACTTCTTCTGGTTCTAGCTATACCCAACCTCTTCCTGATATAGTTATTACTCCTCCAACCACAATTACTCCTAATAAGAATGTTACTATTGACATGACTAGTGACTTCACTCAAATATCTAGTTCAACTGATTCAATCAATATCTTCTGAACTGCTCAAAATGCTGAAACTTGCTATGGAACTTCCGCTCCTGAAAATTCTAATTGAGATGGTCAATTAAATCTTAAAGGCCAAAAGACTATTACTGGAATCAATATTAATTCTGGTGATGCTGCTATCTTTACGATTGTTTGCAACAACAAAAACAAAACTGAAGTCAAATACATGGTTATCGAAAAGAAATAAAAACAAACTATGCCTGAACTACCTGAAGTCCTAACTACAATCAAACACTTGAAACTAAAAGTTTTAAACCAAACTGTCAAAAAAGTTTGATTAGATAAGAATACTAAATTTGATAACTTTACCAAAACTTCTTTTGTCAAAACTATCGAAAACAAAAAAATCCTTGATATTACAAATATTGGAAAATATATTTTAATTCAATTATCCAATAGCACTACCTTAATAATCCACCAAAAGATTAGTGGCCACCTTCTCTATGGTGATTTTGTAAAAACAAAAAACACCTGAAAGAACACAACAACAGATTCAATTCTTAACGATCCTAATAATCGTTTTATTCATTTTGTCTTAACTCTTTCTAACAAGAATTCTATTGTTCTCTCCGACTCTCGTCGATTAAGCCGTATCACATTAATTCCTACAAAAAACATCCTATCAATCAAGCCTTTAAAGCAAATGGGTATTGATCCTCTATCAAAAAATTGAACTTTTACTAATTTTAAACAAAAACTTCGAAAACATAATGTTGCTATAAAAAAAGCGCTTTTAATGCAAAATATCATTAGCGGTCTTGGCAATATCTATAGTGATGAAGTTTTGTTTAAAAGCAAAGTTCAACCAATTAGACTTATAAAAACCTTAACGGATCAAGAATTAAAATCAATCTTTAAATACATTCCTCTAATTCTAAAAAAAGCTATAGAGCTTAAAGGTACTACTTTTGCAACTTATCGCAACCCCGATGGCAATCCGGGATCTTTTATTAAATTCCTTAATGTTTACGGCCGAAAAGGCCTCCCTTGCAAGATTTGCAAAAATAAGCTAAAATCTATTAAAATTAACGGTCGCTCGGCTTGCTATTGTGACCACTGTCAGAAATAATAATACTATATGATCTATTCCCTATTCGGTACTAATGATTTTGTTTTAAACCTAGAACTACAAAAGTTAGTTTCTGATTTTAAATTAAAAAACTTTGAAATCTTCAAATATGACTTTTCTACAATTGATGAAGATTCCGAATTGAAAGACAATGATAATCAAAAACTTATAAACATCAAAAACACTATTGATACTCAAAGTTTGTTTTCCAACAGCAAAGTCATAATTATTAGAAATCTTAACGACAAAACCATCCCTAAAAAAACTTTAAACCCAATAATAGAATCTCTAACAAAGATTGAAAACGACAGAAATGTTATCGTCATTTTTGTAACCTTAAAAACTCTTACGGCTTTTTTAAAATTAAAATTAAAAAAACAGGAATTCAAAGAATTCTCTGATTCTAGTCTTCAAGAATTTATTGATACTGTTTCACAAGAAAATAATGTAAAACTAACTCCTAAAGCTAAAAATCTTTTAATTTCTTTCTTCGGAAAGAATATTGGAATTATATACAATGAAATCATAAAACTTAGTTCATATAAATCAAATATTACTGACTTAGATATTCTCGATCTTATCAAAGAACCCAATCTCTCCAATATCTTTGCTTTAACTGACGCTATCTCTCAAAAGAATAAATCCCAAGCTGTAAAACTTCTTCTTCAAGAATACAATGCTGGAACTTTTGACTTACTAATCTTCGGAACTATCATCAGTCAAATCAGAAATGCAATTCTTATGAAAGAATTTGAAACTAATCGCCAACACAAACTAGACATTCACCCCTTTATTCAATCAAAATTAAGATCTTTTGTAAATAGTTTTGATCTTAAGCAATTAAAACTTCTCTATTCAAAACTCTTTAAATACGATCTTCAGATAAAAAAAGGAAAAATTACAGCTATTCTAGCCTTAGAATTATTCCTAGTTGATAGTATTTAAAAAAACCGAGATAAATCTCGGTTTTTAAATTATTTAGTATTCTTGATCTTCAAAGCTAATCTAGATTTTATTCTGTTAGCCTTGTTTTTATGAATAACATTCTTTTTAGCAGCTTTATCAACCGCTTTGTAAAAAGAACCTAAATCTGTCTTAGCTTTTTCAATCTCTTTAGTAGCTAAAACTTTCTCAATATTCTTTTTAACTTTCTTGATACCTACTTTATAGGTAACATTTCTTTCTTGTTTTCTCTTGCTTTGTCTTAAAGCTTTTTTAGCTGATTTAATAATTGGCATAATATTCTTATATTTAGAGCATTTAATTATATGGTAATTATAGCATACATTTTGTTAATTGTAAATAACACGATTAAACCTATTGACTTTTTCATACCTATTTAGTATAATATAGTCAAATATCGAGAAAGGGCGTCGACCGTTAGGACGATGGCTCTTTTTCATTTTAATTTCCAGATCCAACAATTCTAATTGCCTTCTCTAATATATTGTTATCTCTATCCATAACATGGACTTTAATTTCATTATTCTCCAACAATGATTCTTTTGGAATTCTAATTCCATAAACATTGTCATTGTAATTTAATAAATCTCCAAAATAGTTGTTATTGATAAACAAAGTCTTCTCTTCAATTGGTAATGTACTAACTATTCTAACTCTCAAATCAATATCACTATTAAAGATTTGATCATTTTGAACATTAATATATTCTATTGTAATATTTGAATCCCCTGTTGGTAACGTAGTTGTAGTTACTACTATCGATCTGTAATTATCTCTATAGGCTTCATCCGGCATTGGCTTATTATACGACACATCAAAACTTGGAATATTAATTCTGCATCATTCTAATGCTCCAGCTTCCCAAGTACTAAATTGCGGATCATTCTCTGGATTTCTTGGTATTGGTCCCAAAGGATCATTCTTATCAACATAGAATAAAATCGAATGTGCTTGTAATGTAGATCCAATTTGATTTATATACTGTCCATTCAACATTGGCTTGTTATTAACTGCATAACTTGGCCTTGAAAAATATTCTACCGGCCTCTTCGAAATTGCATAAGCCATAAATTCGTGCCAAGCTGGAGCTGATACTAAACCTCCTGTCGGTCCTTTGAACATTTTCGAATAATCATTATTGCCTACTCAAATACCTACTACTATATTTGGCGTATACCCATAAATTCAAGCGTCCCTAGAATCAGAGCTCGTACCAGTTTTTGCAGCTACATCAACATTATTTCCAAAGAACATTGGATTATTAGCACTATGGAACAATGGTGTTCTTGCAACATTATCTGACAAAACATCATTGATCATATTTATCTGTTCCCCAGTAAATACTTCGGTTGAATCATCTTTGTATTCTTCTAAAATATTATTGTCTTTATCAGTAACTTTTAAAATAGTTACTTGCTTATGTTTTGTTCCCTCTTGGCTTAATACTGAATAAGCTCCAACCATCTCGTATAAATTAACTGCTCCTCCTCCTAAGACTAATGATAATCCGTATTGATTCTTCCCATCAACTAAAGTTGTAATTCCAAAACTCTTAGCTAATGATATACTATCTTCAACTCCAGCTAGATATAGCATCTTAACTGCTGGAACGTTTAGAGATTGCGCTAAAGCATTCCTCAAACTCACAGGTCCTCTAAATAAATTATCATAATTTATTGGAATATATGGATTACTTACATCAGTTGAAAAATTAGTTTTCGTATCGAAAACAATTGTTTCCGGTGTATATCCCTTCTTAAAAGCATTCAAATATACAAAAGGTTTAAACGAAGAACCCGGCTGTCTCAAACCAAAAGCAGCATTGAAATTCCCATCAATACTAAAATCTCAAAAATCTCGAGATCCAATCATCGATAGAATCTGTCCTGTCTTTGGATCTTCAGCTACCAAAGCCATATTTTTAATATCATAATTCTTCTCATTCTGGTCTCCATACTTCTTTACTATCTCTTCAGCTTTCTTTTGTAAATCATAGTCTAAAGTAGTGATGATTTTCAATCCCCCTCTTTGAACCAAATCTTCGCCATATTTATTAGCTAATTCCGCTTGAATATATGAAACAAAATGTGGAGCTAGAATTGCTTGTTTTTTAGTTTTAAATTCCGTCTTAAAATCTTTGTATTTTTTAAAATCGCTATCTGATAATCATCCTAATTTATTCATTCTAGTTAAAACTCAATTCTTTCGAATTTCTAATTTATCTCTATGATTTCCAAAAGGAGATAAATATGATGGTGATTGTAATAAGCTAGCTAAGTAAGCTGCTTCATTCACATTTAAATCTTTAACATTCTTACTAAAATACAATTGACTAGCTGATTCCACTCCATAAGCATTATAGCCATAAGGAACTTGATTTAAATACATTTCAAGTATCTTATCTTTAGAATATTCTTTTTCTAAATAAAACGCTAAGATCATTTCTCTGACTTTTCGAACCATACTTCGTTCCGTAGTTAAAAAAGCATTTCTAGCCAATTGCTGAGTCAGAGTTGAACCTCCAGCTCCTTGTCCTAGTTTAACTACATTCTCAATCACGACTCTAATTAATGACTTAATATCTATCGGTCCATGACTATAGAAATCATCGTCTTCCGCTGCCATAGTAGCTTTTTTAACTACTTCTGGTATCTCTTCAAACTTCAAATATTGTCTATTCTCAGCTTGAGTTTGATCATATAGAATAATCGTACCAGTTCTATCATAGATTGTAAAACTCTCGATAGACACTCTCTTTCCCAGATTCTTAATATCTGGCAAATCTCTAAAAAAATATACAAGTACTATTGCTAAAAAAACTATACCCACAAAGAATACAATAAAGAAATTCCTTACGTTTATAATTTTTTTAATAAAACTAATTTTGCGTTTATCATTTTTGAATTTCGCAAAATTATCTCTTAACGAATCTTTTATTTTATTTATTTTTATTTTCTTCATCATAATTAATTAATTTTTTGTTATAATCCAAATTCTCCTTTCGTAGAAGTATAATGTTGGGCAATCTCTTCCGCACTCAATCCTCTATTATATATTCTTACTTCATCAAGAGAGCCATCGGTGAGTCTATAAGAAGTTGAGTTGTAAGCACCAATATATTTTATTCTGCTGGTTGATGGAAAAAGCATATTATAGTTTTGGTTAAGACTCGAAAATAATGTTCCATTTCGGTATCCTTTTATATTTTTTGTAATATAGTTAGCGACAACTACCATGTGTAACCATTGTCCATTATTATTAAGAAAAAAATCATTACCAGCATAATTATTATAATCATTAACTCCATTAGCATAAAAATAATATAAATGGTTCGTATTAGTATATCTCATAACTTGTATATGATCATTCATAATACTTAAATCTCCACCTCCTAAAATTGATTGCGGAGAAGCGCTAAAATTACATTTAACCCACGCTTCCACCGTAATTATCCCTGTATCAGGTATAGCAAAAGAAGGAGTTGAGATATAATCAGTTCCTGAAGCATCATAGTACATAGCTTTGTTAGTACCAATAGTAGTTTGTCTTTCAGGTCCATTGACAGTTCCAGTAAGTCCATTACCAGAGTAATCAAGAGCAGAACCACTTGCTTCATCAAATTTTCAAAAGGCAATGAGATTCTTATCACGTTGTAGTGGAGTATTAAAGGTTCGGTTAGGACTACCAATCTCAAAGGTAGATGTAAGACTTCCTTCATCATTAATGGAGTTCTTATTGGGATTAGAAAGGATGGCAGTTAATTCATAGGATCCTCCTGAATAGTAGGTATAGAAGAAAGAATTGTTATTGACTGGATCAATAGGAAGACTTGATAGATATCTATTGGATCCTTCAACCGTAAAGTTGATAGGTATTCAGCCAGTACCATCAGTATTCTTATACGTTGTAGGATTACTACAGTAATAATTGTATCCAGTAGGAAGAGTTGGTAATACATAACTTGAACAAGTTGAACTTGAATCAGGTAGACTGATATATACATTAGTTGATGTACCATAAGTAATACCTGATTGATTTCAAGATTCCATGAAGACAATAGCTTTGTTAATACTAGATATATCAGTTACTCTTCTACTATCTCTAAAGTTATCAAAGAGTCTGGCTGGGTTTAATGCAAAAATTACAATAGCTGATAATATTGCTAAGATTGCTATTACTATCATTAATTCTACGAGGGTGAAACTTTGTTTTTGCATAATTAATTACTTGTATCAATTCTTCCCAATTGATTAATATTTAAAGTTTTCGAATACGATCCATTCTGTGAAGATAATACTACCTTACCTTCATTTACTAAATTAGAATTTAAATCATAAATTTCAACTCTAGGTTCTGGAGGTAGATACATTACAAAAGACATATCTGTCCCCTTTATTACAACATTCATATTTAATTTAACCACTTCTTGAATTTCATCTTCCGAAAACATCTTATCGCCTAACGTAGTATTTGTATCACAAAAATCAGAAAATATCATATATCGATCTGTTAGTTTACTATCAAAATATATTCCTCAGCCACAAATCTTCTTATCATCAATCTGTCGAGTTTGCATTGATAGATTAGAAATTCTTCGCATATCAAAAGCTAATCGCTCCATTGCTCGATTAACTTTGTTAATACTTTCCCCTTTCTGACTGTAAGTTATAGTAACCCCCAACATTATCATAATAATAGTTGAAGTTACTAATAACTCTATCAATGTAAAAGCTTTTTTCATAAAATTAAAATTAATGTATTGTCATTAAATTAAAATACATTTGCAAAATTCTCTCACCTCATAAAAAAGTCAACAATCCACCTAAAGCTAAATAAGGACCAAAAGCGACATATTGTTTGAATTGTTTTTTCTTCGACATGATCAAAACAAAACAACCAATGCCTCCGATAATGAACGATAGGAACAAAAAGGCAAAAACTGCTGGTACTCCTAAAATGAAACCAATAAATCCAGCAATGTATGGATCGCCATCACCCATAGCTCTACCCTTCGACAATCAAACAATTAATTTGATAAAACCAAATCCAATTATCAATCCTAAAATATTATTAAATATTCCTGAAACTGCTGGGAAAAAGAAACTAGCTCCGCCTAATCAATTATGATAAAAATCAAAAAATATAATAGGATGGTATTTATTGATTAAAAATAATAATCCTTCCCCAATCAAACCTAAACTAAATCCAGTAACTAAAAATCCATCTAATACTACTAAATTCCTAATGTCATAAACCGAAATCAAAAACAAAATTCCAATATATAATATTCATAAGAATAAAGGGATAAAACTTACAATGACATTAATGATATCAGTATTTATAAACGCAGCTTTAAAAAAAGGAATTTGCAAAAATCTTCAAAATACTAACATAAATAACAATCCAACTGTAGCTTCTGACATTGGATTTATAATTGATATTTTCTTCTTGCAATTACTACATCTTCCTCTCAAAAAAATATAACTAAACAAAGGAATATTCTCTCAAGGTTTTAATTTGTATCCGCAATTATCACAATGAGAAGGATTCTTAATAATCTCCTGATTCTTTTCAGTTCGTAAGATAACTACATTTAAAAAACTTCCCATTATTGTTCCAAAAAAGAACAAAAACGCATACAATGAATAAATAGCTATACTTGGCATATTAAATTTTTAAATTATTAATACTATTAATATACCAAAATTTTAAATAATTTACAAGTATAAACCAGCCAAAACACTTTGTGTTTTGGCTGGTATTTCAACTACCCTTAGCTATTCAATTTTTCTGCCTCTTTAATCAAGAATTCCTGAACCTTCTTAAATTCAACATTATTGCCATTTCTAAATTTAATTCTTTCTTTTCGAACATCCTCAAAGTATGCCAAGCTTTTTAATACTAAATTAATTCCCATTGTAGGCATTTTCTTTCTCAAATCAACTAACAAATCTTTTAAATTAAACTTTTTTAATATAAAATACAAATCAACATAATCTTTACTAGTAGATCTACTAGTAATGGCCGAAAACTTCATACAGGCGATATCTCTAATTGATGCTATTCTTAAATATTCGGTTTCTACTAGTTTGTCAATCAATTCGTACTTATAGCTAAAAAAACTAATTTTAATACTATCATCTATTATGCCTGTTAAAGTATTATCTTTTTCTTGTAATCATAATATCTTTTTACCAATAAATATCTTCTCGACCCTATTAATAATATCTTTTGTATTAAAATCTTTTTCACAAAAAAAATCAAAGTCAACACTATCGCGATGGCCTAGTTGTAAAGCTAATCCTGTTCCACCGGCTAAATAAAAATCATTCTTAAATTCTTTTAAAATTGGCAAAACATTTAATCTTTTTTTATCTAAAATACTTAAAAACATATTAAAATCTTGTTTTTATTAAATCTTTTTTATTAATCTTAAAAACTATAGTTCAATAATTAAGTGATTTATCGTCCAATTCGCCTTTAGCGCCACATTCAATAATTACTTTCTTAATGACAGCTCTTGAATATTGTTTGAACAATCAGTCTGTTGCATCCTTATCTCCAATATTTAAAATATTCAAGATTATTCTTTCGTAATCTTCTTCTAAATTCATCTTGCTAGTATCGCTAAATCACAAATAATTTTTAATAAATTTAGGTATCATATATATTACTTAACATATTAATACTATTAATATACCAAAAATTTAAATAATTTACAAGTGAATTTAAAAAAGAATGGTCAACCCATTCTTTTTAAAATTCTGTTATAGACTAATACAATATATTGTATCCCCTACTTCTTGTCCGCAATCAGCTCCTAACTGTTGACCATCCAAATCATCATCTAATGCTTGGTCTTTAGTCTCTAAATTAGCTCCTAAAACATATTCTTGTCCATTAGTAGCATAGAAATAGTTCTTACCCGAACTAGCTAAAGGATCCTTGGGAATCTTCGTAATATTAATTCCCGTTTCCGAACTTGTCAAAACATCAGTCAACTCATCTCAAGTTCAAGTTTCGTTAGATCCAACTACTCTAGCTGGATAAGTATTGTATTTGCTATAATACAATTCTAAAGCTGTTTGAGTACTTTTCAAATCAGTAATTCTTCTGGAATCTCTCGCCTTAGCTCTGGTACTTCCTAATCCAATCAAAATTGAAGAAGCCAATACCCCAATGATAGCAACTACCATTAACATTTCAATCAAAGTATATGCGTTTTTGTAATTTTTCATAATTTTGAATTTAAAATTTTTAAATTGTTTGTGCTAATTGATATATTGGCAGTAATACTCCGGCAATTAAAATACCAACCAAACCTCCTAATACTACAATTAAAATTGGTTGTAATAATTCTAATAATACACTAAAGCCTCTCTCAACTTGATTGTAATAATATACTGCAACTCTCTTTAATAATTCGGATAATCTACCCGTACTCTCTCCAATAGCTACCATCTGAGAAACTAATGGTGGAAAATATTCTTCATACTTCTTCATTAGTTTATTTATCTGTTCTCCACTTCTAACTCCATCAGCCATTTCGCTAGCAATATTTTTAAACACATAGTTACCCGTAGCTGAACCTGATATCTCTAAAGCTTCAACTACTGAAATACCTCCAACTAATAAAGTACTCAAAGTCTCCGAAAAACGAGACACATAGATATTCTTGTAAATATTCCCTAATATCGGCATCTTCATCATTCAGAAAGATTTTACATTCTGGCCTTCAGCACTATCGAAATAGTTCTTCGCTGCAAAAAACAAACCAACCAAAGCCAAGATCACCAAAAATCCTCAATTAATTAAAAATCTTCCAACATTAATTAATGCCATAGTTAGTATTGGTGGCTTTTTATCAAATTCTTGAAAAATATCTACCATCTGAGGAGCAATTGATATTGTAATAACCGATCCCACAACTAAGAATACTAATAAAATAAAAATTGGATAAATAGCCGCTGATCTTGCCTTCGCATCTAATTCCGCTTCATTCTCAGCATAATCAGCTAAATAACTAAAAACTTGCTCTAGTCTACCGGAAACTTCACCGGAACGAACCATCTCAATATAGAATTTAGAAAATACATTAGTTTCGCTCATTGCTTGAGATAGCATCAACCCGCCATCCAAACTTGAAGTTACATCAAATATCATATCTCGAACCACTACACTACTAGATTGATTTAATAATGTCTTTAAAGATTCAATCAAAGGAATCTTGGCCGATAACATAGTAGCCAACTGTCTTAAAAATATTGCTAGTTCTCTTCCCTTTACATTTTTATTCCTATAAAATATTTTATCTCATATTGATTCTTCTTTTCTTTTCTGCAAATCAACAACAATGAATTCATAACTTTGCAATATTTGAAGAGCTAGCTCTTCCGAACGAGCATTTATCTTTCCGGTCTTCTCTTCGCCATTTTTTGTCTTTGCTCTGTAAATAAATTCCATGCTTTTGTATTAATATATTAATTTAAGTATATCATCCTTTTAAAAAGTTAGCAACCTAACCTAACAAATTCCTTAATTCTGAAGGATTGTTTGAATACATTTCCGCCGTCTCCATTGAAATTTCTCTCTTACGAATTAAATCAACTAATGACCTATTCAAACTAATCATACCTTCCTTTAATCCTGTTTCAATTACCAAATCAATTTGATAGATCTTATTCTCTCTAATTAAATTCCTAGCAGCAGCATTCATTAAAAGAATTTCGCAAGCTGGAATTCTTCCCCCATTGATTCTCGGCACTAATCTTTGTGATACAATACCAATTAACGACGTTGCTAATTGAGATCGAATTTGTGATTGCTGGGACGAATCAAAGCTATCAATAATACGATCAATAGTCTGGCTAGCTGAATTTGTATGTAAAGTTGAAAATACTAAATGTCCCGTTTCTGAAGCCGTTAATGCTATAGCCATTGATTCTGGATCTCGCATTTCGCCAATCATAATTACATCTGGATCTTGACGTAATGAAGACTTCAAAGCATTATTGAAATTCAAAGTATCTTCACCAACCTCTCTTTGGCTTATCATTGCTCTATCTGGCATATAGATATATTCTATTGGATCTTCAATTGTAATAATATGTTCCATGCGATTATGATTAATTTCGTCAATAATCGCAGCTAGAGTAGTCGTCTTACCTTGACCGGCTGGACCTACTACTAAAAAAAACCCTTGATTGTATGTTGCCAAACTATGTAATACTGATGGCAAATTCAATTCTTCCAAAGTCTTAACTGTAACAGGAATTAAACGTAATGCAATCGATAAATATCCCTTTTGAAAGAAAATATTAATTCTGAAACGAACTTTATCTTCTAATGAAAAAGCAAAGTCAATCTCGCGATTCTCCATCAAGAACTTTTGTTGATTTTCGTCCAGTAGCATTGAAACAAATCCCGCAATAATCTCTGGCGTAATAATCTCTTCTTTATTAATTGCAATTAATTTTCCATCCAATCTCAATATTGGTTTTTTACCAACTCCCAAATGCAAATCCGATGCCCCTTGCTGTGAAGCAAGAATCATTAATTCAATTAATTTCTTTGCATATTTGTCTTGATTCAATACTGGATTCATATATTTAATTTAATATATTAATTTAAATCTGTCTCCTTCATAATCTCCGACAAACTTGTCACTCCATTCAATACTTTAATAATACCATCTTCTCGCAAATTCAACAACCCCTGCTTTCGCATGGCTTCTTGAATTTTAGTTTCTGACATATCGGTTAAGATAATATTCTCAATCTCCTTATTCATTGATAAGACTTCAAAAATTCCAACTCTGCCCTTATACCCTCGGCCATTACATTCGTTACATCCAGTACTATCATAAATTTTATATGGTTTTTGAATTTTTAATTTTTCCAAAACTTCTTTACTTACCAAACTCAAAGTATCTTCGATAACTTTTGTTTCCATCGCATCAGCCAATCTCTCCTTCTTACATACTGGACATAACTTCCTAACTAAACGTTGAGCCATCATCAAATTCAAACTTGAAGGCAATAAGAATCTTTGAACATTCAAATCCACTAACCTTGGAATAACTCCCGCTGCGTTATTCGTATGTAATGTTGACAAAACTAAGTGTCCCGTCAAAGCTGCATGCACTGCTAACTCCGCCGTCTCCGTATCACGAATTTCACCAACCATAATTACGTCAGGATCTTGGCGAACAATATGTCTTAAACCTTTAGAAAAAGTATAGCCAATCTCAGGCAAAACTTGTGATTGATTGACTCCTTCTATAGTATACTCCACTGGATCTTCTAAAGTAACCATATTAACATCATCATGATTTAAAATTTGCAACAAAGCATATAAGGTAGTTGTCTTACCTGATCCAGTCGGACCAGTAATTAAGAACATTCCATAAGGCTTTTTGATAGCCTCCTTAACTACATTCGTCGCCATATCGTTCAACCCTAATTGCGAAATACTATATAGTCCAGTAGCTGAATCCAAAATTCTGATTGCAACCTTTTCTCCGTTATTAATTGGAAAAGTCGATACACGAAAATCAACCGGCTTTTCATCAATTATCGAACGGAATCTACCATCCTGAGGCATTCTCGTCTCATCAATCTTCAAGCTTGCCATAATTTTAATTCTGGATACAATTGGTAAATGAATTTCTAATGGTAACAATACTGAAGTATATAAATTACCATCAGCTCTAAAACGAACTCTCAAAACTTTTCTTTCTGGTTCAAAATGAACATCCGACGCCCCGATTCTAACTGCTTCAGTGATTATAATACTCAATAATTTAATTATTGGTGCTTCTTCCGCAAAATTCTTTTCAATAGTCTTTAAGTCTAATGTCTGATCACTACTCTTCTGAGCTTCTAAGAATTTTTTCAACTGTGGAGCTAGCTTTTGTTGCAATTCTTTCAAAACATTTGTCAAATTATCAGCAAAGTTGTTATAGAATCTCCAGGCCTTTTGTAAATTATTTTCGGTAGTTATAAAAATCTTTAATTTTGTTTGAGTTTGTTTAGCTACAAAATTAATTGCTTCCATCGCCTTTTCATCATCAGGATGTAGCATTGCTACATAAATATCATTTTCTTTTTTATCAAAAACAACCAGCTTGTAATTTCGAGCTGAGCTCTCTTCAATAATATTCAAAATCTCTTTTGAAATTGAATCAGTTTTATCAAAAAATTTAACTGGCAAATTTAATATTTCCCCTTTAATATTTGCCAGCTCTTCATCTTTAATAACACTATCTTCTAATAATACATCTTCCACACCCTTTCGAAACATCTTGGAATCTTCTAAAATCTGTTTCTCATCAAATTGATAGTTCTTATTCTTTAAGGCTGTAAATAAAATATTTCATTGTATCATAAATTAAATTTTAAAAAGATTTAAACGGATCTACTCTTCCTTTCTCAAAATCATTAGTAACATCGTTGTGTTTATATAATTGCCTGAAGTCTTCCCTCTGAGAAATCACATCAATATTCTTATCCAAATTCTTACTAATGTTTTCCAATTCTCTAGTATCTTTATCTAATACTTTTTTAACATCATTTTTATCAACCTTCATTCCTAAATTTTGTTTCAAACTCAAAAATACCAAAAACACTACTACAAAAAATATAGCCAAAACTACAAATATTGGTCCGTTATTTTTATTTCTTTGTCTTTCAATTTCAATAGCCATATTTTGTATTTAATTATTTTTGATAATATGCTTGAATCACTGCATTCGCCTCGATATATTCATTAACTATGCGTTTATTCTTCACTAACCCAATGTCTTTCACTTTCTTCATATTCAAACTAACTACATCCATCAATCTTAACTCTTTTTCAGTCTCATTAAAAAATTCTACAATATCTTCATAAGTGCCAGTAATATTTAAACTTACTTCTGCTAAGCTATAGAGATCTGATCCTGCCTTCTTATTCTCAATATCTCTAAAGGCAACATCACTAACTCCTACACCAACTTTTCTAGCAATAGAATCTAATATTGCTAATAAGTCTGAGAATTGAGGATTCGTAGGAATCGCTTCTACTATCTTAGAGAATTCCCCTCCTAATGTACTATACTTAGCATTCAAATCTTTAGCTAACTTTTCAAAAGTAGCTATCTCCTTTAAAGCTTCCTTCTTCTCTTGTATTAGAATTCTATTCTTCTGATATTCTGAAAAAGCTGGTAAAGTAAATTTGTTCAAAACAAAAATCGCTACCGCCGCTACGAGTGTTATCATCAAAATTGAAACTGATTGTTTAGTTGCTTCTTTCATAGTTTTTATTTAAAAAATTTGTCTGTTACTATTAAGTTTATAACAAAGGTAACGCTCGACTCATAATTCCTAGTATTCTTAATTGTTACATTCTCAACCCCTTCAATCAAAGAAAAAGCAAAAGCTGCCTGAGATACTACTGATAAATTCTTGGCAATCCCCCCAATCTCAATATTGTTATCTTTGACATTAGAACTTAACGAAGTAAAATATATGTCTTTATGAGTATTATCAGCTATTGAAGTTAAGAATTCTGACGTCTTAATTTTATTTTCTAGAATAACTTTAATATTCTTTACACTCTTCTCAAAATTCAAAACTGCTTTTTGATTTTCAACTGGAAAATTAGCTTTAGCTAATTCTACTTGATCAGCTAAAGTTTTAATCATAACTTCCTGTCTACTATTCAAAAAATCAAATCCAAATTTAATTCCTGTAACAATGATCAATAATACAAAAACAAAAACTAACAACCCCTTTGGTCAAGTTGCTTTATCATTGTTTTGTGCCTCTCATTTTTCATTTTGTTTTTCAAAGTCAAACGCCATAAAAAATATTTTTAATTTCAATTTATTAAATATAGTATAAACAATTTTTTATAAAAAAACAAGGGGGTAAAGCGATTATTTCATAATTAATCCACAAGCCACACTCAAACTTGACCCAATCTCCTTTATAACCGGCTCTAACTTCTTATCGAATTTAATAGTTCCTAATTCAAAAGGATTCCCTTCATATACTGGAACTTTAAAATCATTACTAAAGTATTCTGTAACTCCTGGTAAATTAGCAATACCACCAGTCAAATAAATCTTTTCAATTGGCTTGTTAGTTTTTTTAACAAAAAAATTGTATTCTCTTTGCATTTCTTGTTCAATCACTCCTAGTAAAGGAATCATTAATTTCATAACTTCTTCTTGTCCCATTGGTGGCTTCAATCCATACAATCTTTTAATTTCTTCCGCTCTTACTGGAATAATATTTAATCCGGTTGATATCACCTGAGTCAAATCTCCCCCAGCAACGTCTACTGTCTTCATAGATTGTAATACTTGATTATCAAAAACTGATATTGTAGTAGATCTTCCACCAATATCAACTATACTCACTACTCCGCGTTCATTACCGATCAAAGATCTAGCACTAGCCAAACTTTCTAATTCCATTTTTGCAATTCGAATTCCTAGCATCTTAGCTATCGTCATATAGCGATTTATAAATTCCTTCGGAACTGCAATTAATAATACTTTGACTTTTGAACTATCCTGATACACAATCTGTCAATCCAAAGATACTTCCGATAGTGCCATAGGAATATATTGCTTTGCTTGATAATATACAGCTCGTTCTAAATCTTTATGACTTAAAGGTGGCATTTCTAAGATATTTGTATATGTATTAAAACAAGGAATTGAGAATATCGCTTCGCGATTCTTAATATTACTTTTTTTCAATAAATCTCCTAAATATTTAGCTGTAGTCTTCTCTACTAATTTAAAATTGCTTGTTTGTATTGCTTCATTAATTCTTTCCAAATGCGCATAGTTCTCTAAAATTCCATAAGACTCCAGTTTTGGTTGTTCATTACTTGAAGACAACACTACTACTTTAATAGTGGTTGTTCCAATATCAATTCCTAAATACTTCTTCGCAAAAAACATTGTTTTTTTAATTAATCTTTTATATAATTAAACATACATATTCTAATATATTTTTAATAAAAAAACAAGAGCTAAACATGTTTTTCAACTTCAAATCAATATTATCAACTTTATTCCCTTCTAAATGTCTTTCTTGCTTTTCATATACTCAAAATCAAGAATTACTCTGTAACGATTGTCTTAATAAACTAGTAATTCATAATGATTTTGTTTGTATTAAATGCTACAAACCAATCAATGTTTTTAACAATAACTCTTGTCATGAAGTTGAGGATTTTAAAATCAATTCTCTTCTCTTTTGCTTGGATTATCAAAACAAAATTGTCAAAGAAATAATCCATCAATTTAAATACCAACGCCTTCTAGCGCTTCAAACAACTTTTAAATTAATTCTTAAACAAAGTTTAAAACCTTACAAAAACTTCTTCAAAAAACATGATTACATTCTAATTCCTGTTCCTCTAAGTATTCAACGAAAAAGAACCCGAGGCTTTAATCAAGCTGATGTCATTGCTAAATTAATTTCAAAAATTCTTAACATTCCCTACTATCCTAATGTTCTCATAAGATTTAAAAACAACTCTCCCCAAGCTAATATCGAAAATCAAATTCAAAGATCTCAAAATGTTAAGAATATCTTTAAATTAAATTCAAAGAAATTAAAATTCTTAAAAAACAAAAACATCATCCTAGTAGACGATGTTTTTACCACTGGTTCAACTTTAAATGAATGTGCCAAAATTCTAAAACAAAACAAAGTTAAAAATATTTTGGTTATTTGTTTGGCACATTAATTACAATCCAAATTCTCCTTTCGTAGAAGTATAATGCTGAGCAATCTCTTCGACACTCAACCCTCTATTATATATTCTTACCTCATCAAGAGAGCCATCGGTAAGCTTAAATGCACTTGAATTTCAAGCGCCAATATATTTAGCATTATTAATAGAAGGAAATACAGGGATACCAGTAAGATTTTGAATTGCTCCAAATTGTATTCCATTTTGATAAGCTTTTATAGTTTTGTTAATATAATCACACGTTGTTACTATATGGATTCATTGATTATCCATATTTTGAAAAATATTAGTAAAAGTAATTCCGGCTTGTGTTGTTCCATTGGCATAATAATAAGAAAGACTGTTAGTATCTTGGGATCTTAATATATATATAAAACCACTTGTGGTGCTTCAATTATTATTGCCAACTATAGTTTGATGGGTAACACCAACGCCAGATATTTTACTTTTCGTTCACGCTTCTATTGTAAGAACACCTGTATTAGGTATAGCAAAAGAAGAAGTTGAGATATAGTCTGTTCCTGACGCATCGTAGTACATAGCTTTGTTAGTTCCAATAGTTGTAACTCTGTCTGGTCCATTAAGTGTTCCAGTAAGTCCATTACCAGAGTAGTCAAGAGCAGAGCCTGTTGCTTCATCAAATTTTCAAAAGGCAATAAGATTCTTATCACGTTGTAGTGGTGTATTAAAGGTTCTGTTAGGACTACCAATCTCAAAGGTTGAAGTAAGACTTCCTTCATCATTAATGGAGTTCTTATTGGGATTTGAAAGGATAGCAGTTAATTCATAGGATCCTCCAGAATAGTAGGTATAGAAGAAAGAATTGTTATTGACTGGATCAATAGGAAGACTTG
>CAZUBO010000013.1:0-18641 GCA_964618955.1 uncultured Candidatus Saccharibacteria bacterium
TTGGAATTTGCTCATAAAAATTATCAGGATTTTTCTTCCTCTGAGCTTTGTATTCGGCAAATTCTTCATGTCTAAAAGTCTTCCCTTTAACATCAAAAGTCGCAACCACATAATCTGGTTTTATCTCTGAAATTGCCTTCAAAAATATCAAACAAAAACCATAAACCGCATTAACCAAAACTCCTTTAGGATCAACCAAACCCGGAAGCGCATGATACGCTCGATGTATTAAAGCATTACTATCAACTATCATTAGTGTCTTCTTGTTATCATCCATATATTGTCCTTTATTATTAAATATATTATACCACAACTTTCAATAAAAAATCAACACCAAATCCAATAACATAAAAAGCCAAGGCATCCCCTAATATCTTAGAAGACGCCTTATTAGTAATTACATTTTTGTAGTAAATCAATCCATTTCTTCTGCTAAAGCAATTTTACCTACCCGTATCTTGTCTTTTACAAAATCAGAATGATCTACTAAAGCTCTTTTAACCCTAAGAGCCATTTTAGAAATAGTAAATCTTAATCTATAATAATGAAATCTTAAATCAAAATCATTGGGCAATTGTACTGCCTTACAATAACCATTAATAAATTTCTCAAAACGTTCTATGTCAAAAAAAGTAGATCAACATGCCAAATCAGCTATTGGGTCGCCACCATGACATTCGTCTCAATCTAATATACCACTTATATAATCTCCTTCAACAAGAATATTTCAATCAGCAAAATCATTATGAATTAATCTAGGGCCATCAATAGGTTCAAAATTATATTTTTTAAAAATATCAATAAGTTTTTTTGATTGTTCTTCATCAATAACCTTAAAAGTAATTAATCTTTGCAAATTCTCTTCCAAGCCACATCAAATAAATTCTTGATAATTTGAATGTAATCCTATGAGCCTATTCTCCTGCTTAGCAACTTCATTATCGAACGACCCATAACCATCAACTTTAATTTTATGAATATTCGCCATAATATAACCCGCTTGATCAAGTAACGTTTCTTCCAAGCTTGGATTTTCTTTTATGGCTAAGTCCATTGTTATTCCATCTATTGCTGTCATTAACATGAAATCCATATCTGATTCATTATCAGCTTCATGAATTTCAATAACATTAGGTACCAATATATTATTTTTAGCTGCATCTAGAGCTAACTTTTCAACAAAAAAATACCCATTTTTAATTCCACGAGGATGCATTCTGGCAACATACAAATCATTATTTAATTTAATTTTCCTAACAATATTCACATTTCCTTTTAAAATACTTTCACTCGGATTGATAATTTCAATATTATCAATATTATCTATTGATTTTATTCCCTTATTTAAAATATTCTTAATCTCAAAATCAGATAACTCATGTCGTCTTAAAAAATAGCTATCAAAATCTTCAACCTTTAAATTTCTATCAGTTTGTCAATAAAAACAATTTTTACGATCTGTTAAGTCTATCATAATATCTAATCCATATTTTATTAATATTAAAATTTTTCTTTTTATCTAAATATATTATATCACAACTTTCAATAAAAAGCCAAGGCGCCCTCTAATATTTTAGAAGATGCCTTGCCAGTACTGGAGATAATATATAACCAAGTTATATATTACCCGCCCACCCTTAAAAATCACTTTTTTAAGGATATTTTATCCTTTTAGACTACAAAATAGTCAAAAGGCAAAAGAACAATTGCCGTAAGTTTATTCTTGCGACAAGCAAACATATATACAAATATGTTTATTTGCCGAGATGATTTGGCAATTTGTTTTCATGAAAAACAGCGACTTAATTCAATCAAGTCAATTTTTCAAGTATTTATTGAATAAAGTTTTTCATGTCGTTTATTCAATATTTAATTATCTGTATTATAGCATAGTTTTCTGATTTTGTCAAAAAAAATCAGAATATCTTTATTTTTATTTTAAATTAATTTTTTGTATTTTGTCATCATTATTGTAATCAAAAATAAAAACAAAAATTCAAGTTAACGTAATTAACATATACAATAATTCTGGAATAGCATATCCAATTCTATGATCAAACGTTCAAACTGTAAAAAAAGCACCCCAGATAATATAATTCACAATCGAAACCAAAATACTAAAAATTCCTAAAGATCTCTTGTCTTTAATAATTGCCTTACCTAATATTAATTGTGCATATGCCAAAGCAAAAAAGAAACAAGCCGCGCACACAAAATGTAAAGGACGATTTACATTATTACGAATCAAACCTGTCAAAACAACCGATATTGAAGCTATAACCATAAAAAAATGAGCCATTGCTCCGATACGGATTCGCGTTAAAGTCGCTTTCGTAAAAAAGAACAAAATTAAACCGCTTGTAACTAATCCAATATTAAATAATGGATTTACATTCCCGAAATAACTCAAATCATCATAAATTCAATTAAAACCTCTATAATATGATAACACCATTCCTATTATCGGAATTAGTAATCCAACTAACAAAATTCTTTCGATTTTTATTCTAAATCTTTCAATCATAATAATTATTAAATCATTATATAATCTCCTTTCTTAATTTCATTCATAACTTTCCTAATTCATTTCTGCCTTTTCTATCTGGACCTCATCCCTAAAAAGAATCCTTTGGCGAATCTTCAACGATCTTCTTTTTCCCAGTTTGTAACAACTTGTGTATTACATAAGGATTTTGTTTTAATTTCGCTCTTAGAATACTTTCCATATTCTTTAAATCATCTTCTCCATAATCTTCAAAATTATCTAACTTGTATTTCTGTGCAATTTTGTATGCTTCGTCCGCCGACTTTGCTTTAAAAATCATCTCTACTGCTTTTGGATTACTTTTAAAAAATCTTGAAGCTTGATAAGCATATTCTGATGTTGGCCAATTCTTCCCCCTTCACAAAACCTGAAATGAAGAAAAATTTGAAAAACAATAAAACTCTCGTTCATAAAATCCAACAATCTTCCCTGAAGTTTCCAATTTACTATCTCTGTTTTTGTATTTATTAACTTCCATAAAAAATTAATTTAGAATTTTTATATTATTCAACATTTCCAAGAATCTCATCAATACGTTTCTTAATATCTTTATCGCCTTTTTCCTTAGCAGCTTTACCAAAGCCTTCTAATAAACATCTAAGCCATTTAATAGCTTCCTTCATATAGGGCATGTTTTCCAAACCAACAGTAGATTGTTGCTTCTTTAACTCTCTCTCAACTTCTCTAATATAATCTTCCGGTTTACGTACTGCTTCTTTAATACGAATCATACCACTAAAACCAGCCGATACTGACTTTTCTTTTAATGACCTAATAAAATTACTAATTTCTCATGCCAAAGGATCTTTTTCTTGTGGTTCTCCTTGAGTTAGTGCCATATAAGCAGCATATCCTTTATCTCTGGATATCTGTGATTGGCTCTCTTTTTCCTTTTCTAACTTTTTCTGTTCCGATCTTTCTTTTTGCTTCGATAAAGCCCCCACTACTTTTCCTAACATTGGAAAATCTTCTAAAGCATTTGTATAATCAAATATTTGTTTAGCTATTTTTGGATCATTATTTTTCATTGCTTCTTTACCAAAACTTACAAGCATAATTTTAGCATTTTTACTAAATTCCTGGGCTTTCAAATTATTTTCATGAGTCTTCATCTCTTCTATAAAAGATTTAATTCTTTCAATATAATCTTCTGCGGTTCTAATAGCTTTCTTGCTTTCCACTGAAACACCGCCTATGCCTATTTGCAATCCTCTTTCAAAATCTTTCATTAATTGTTTATCCTCCTTTGTTAAAGGCCTCTCTCACCCTGGAGTTCTACGATCTTCTGGAACGTTATATGCTTTTAACGCCTTGTATGCCTTAACACTATATTCTTCACATGCTTTCTCTTGTCTATCCATACTTGGCTTCATAAATTCTTTCGCTTCTTTTTTAGCTACTTGAAGTTTTTTAACCGATCTTTCATGCAGACTTTCTTTTTTTGATATCTTCTCATCATTCACGCCCTCTTCTATCTCTTCTACCTTTCCTTCTTCTTTCTTTTTTTGAATATTTTGCACAACTCTTTCATGCAAACGTTTTCCTTCTCTCATATTTAATTTTTAAATATTTATTAATACCCACTAATATTGTATACAATTTTTAACTTTTTTGCAACCAAAAAACCATACAAAAGTATGGTTTCTTAATAGCCCTATTTAAAAGGATTCTGGCCATTGATGATCCTGATCAAAAACAAAATAATTGCTATAACAAGAAGAATGTGAATAAAATTACCCAAAACATGGAATCCAACAAATCCTAAAAGTCATAATACTAACAAGATAAATGCAATTGTTGTAAGCATGTAGATATTTTAATTAATAAATTAATATTGTATAATTATCGAATTAATTAGAAAAACTACTTATTATAATATACTCTTATTATCATATATTAGCAACTCAAAAACACCGTTTTTCAACGGTGTTTTAAATTTGGCTGCGGGATTTGGATTCGAACCAAAATAAACGGATTCAAAGTCCGTTGTCCTACCTGGTTAGACGATCCCGCAATAAGACTTCAATATATTACTATATTTTTGTTAAAAAGTAAACCCTTTTACAAAATTGTTGGTTTATCACCAAATAGCTCAATTAACCCTTCAATATACCCTGTTATTTTTCTATTTAAATCAAAACTTTTCAAAACCTTAATTCTTATTAATCCATTGTAGTCACCGCCAATATTTTTCCTCAAAGTATTTATTTTATTCCTCTTATAATACACTCTTATTTCATCTTTATTTATTTGTAATTTTTTACTTCAAAATTCCTTAATTCTTTCAACATCTTTTGTCGTCTCATGAACATATAATTGAAATTGTAAATTACTTTCATTAACTCCTAATTTTTCAACTAGCCATTTTTTAAAAATAAAAATCATTTCTGGATCCATGTTGTTTAGAATAACACATTCTCCTATCCGCCAAGGTTTCGTTTTAGATCCTTCGCCTCAATACAATACAACGCCTAATAACCACAAAGAATCTTTAATTAAATCTTTTAATTCTTTTTTAGCTTCAATTTTTATTTTATTCTCTCTTTCTATTCTTTGATTTTTTCTAGCAATACCACCCTTTAGGCCCGCCCTTCTTCTATTGCTATTTAATGCCTCTCTTTGTTCTTCAGTTAATTCAACTTTATTAACTCAATTACTAACAGTTGATTTTGGCACACCAGTCTTCTTCATAATTTTGCTATAAGAAAGCCCTTGTTTTCTTAGCTCCATTACTTTCTTATATTTTATTTTATCTCTTCCTTCCATAATTAAAAATTAAGATTTAATTTCATACCCTTCAGCTTGTAATCTAAAAGCTTTAGCATACTTCCCGTTTAGCTTTATTAATTCATCATGACTTCCTTCTTCAACAATATGTCCTTCATCAATCAATATAATCCTATCAGCATTACGAACCGTTGAAAATCTATGAGAGATTATAATAACAGTTTTGTTATGAAAGAATTCATAAATATTATTAAAAATCTTATATTCTGCCTCCGCATCTATTGAAGCTGTTGGTTCATCAAAAATTACCAATCATGGATTTCGATAAAACAATCTTGATATTGCAATTCTTTGTCATTGACCAGTACTTGGACGAATACCACCCTTAAAAGCTTCACTCAATATCTGGTCATATTTATTTGTATAAATATTAATAAAATCATCCGCATCAGCTTTCTTAGCTGCTTCTCGTATTTTTTTATCATTCTTGTCTTTAGAGGTATCTCCCAAATATATATTCTCTCCAGCGGTCAAAGCTTGATATTCTCCAAAATCTTGAAACAAAGTCCCAACATTCTTATAATATGTATTTATCTTCAAACCATCAATATTCTGATTATTAACTAAAATATCACCATCAGTTGTCTGATAAAATCTTAATAATAATTTAATTAAAGTTGTTTTGCCAGCACCATTCACCCCAACAATCGCCAACTTCTCTCCTGCCTTTATTCTTAAATTCAAATCCTTAAATATCAATCTTTCAGTATTTGGATATTTAAAATTAACATGATCACATACAATTTCCGGTGGTTTCTTAAATTCTTTTAATTCAATCTTTCCATCCTCAAAACTTGGTTTTAAATTAAAAAATTTATATGTATCGTCAACTCTCAAGGCCATTTCATATAATGACGCTAGATTACTAAATAGATTATCTACATTATTTTCAAAACGTTCTACCATACTAATATAGAAATACAATCTACCAATAGATAGTTTGTCTCTAACAATCTTTCTAATAATATTTAACATCATTCAAAAATATACAAAGATATTTAAAAAACTCATGCCAGTATTTCAAATATGCATCCTCTTTCGCACATTTAACCAACCTTTTAAAAATACCTCAACAAAATTCAAACATTTATCTTTTAAATATTCGGCTGAATTATGAATGTTTAATTCAATTAATTTAACCTTGTCCAAAATATATCCTACAATTCTATTATTCAATCTTCTTGCTTCAGTATTTTTAAATCCATACTGATACATTTCTTTTACAAAAGCGATGTCTCTAATATCTCTAATTATTATTCAAACAGCCGCAACCAATAGCAACTTTGGCATAAAATAAAATATAGAAATCCCAGCAATAACTACATTAATCATATCAGCTATTACGCTAACAAATGTAAAAAACAAATTAGGCAATTGACCTACTTCATTCATGCCTCTAATAATAGCATTATTCTGATCTGGATCTTCCATTACCGGAACTCCTAGAGTCTTGTAATGTTCATACAAAAATATATCCGAATAAAAATAGAAATACTGATTTGCTTTATTACGATAATATCACCTTATTCTTTTTATTAATGAAGCTACAAAATTAAAACTTACCAAAAATATCAAATACGGAACTACAGTTTCTAAAGAAGAATTATTCTGCAAGATCTTTACGACTACATCAATAATCTTTGCGATAATTAAGAAATCAACCATTCCAACTATTCTTGATAATATCTCGAAAATGAAAAACAAAATACCTGAAATCTTATCAGCTCTTATGAATATCTTAAAAGAAAACAAAGATAATTTTAACATTTGTTTAAAAGATATCTTCTTGTTTATTTGTGTATTTTCCATAAAATATTTTAATTTAAAAATCTAATTCCTTTATCTCTCCATCTTACCATCCAAATATTTCGACACTGCGAACACGGCCGAAATAATTCCGATGATAACCCCAAAACTAATCTGAGCTAGTAACAATACAAAAATATTTGAAAAGAAATATTTGGTAATACTAATTTCTCCTAAGAATATATCCATCTTCCTTCCCAAAGTCAAAATCAAGGGCACATAACATACAAACGATATTCCTGCCGCAATCAAACCATAAAAACATCCAGCTAATACAAATGGCCCTCGGACAAATCAATTTGTCGCCCCGACTAGCTTCATGATATTAATTTCTTCTCTCATAGAATAGATAGCAATACGAATTGTATTAAAAGCTACAATTACTGCTACCAAAGTCAAAACAGCTGTAATTATTAAAGATCCAATCTGTAAACTATTTATTAAGCTTGTAGTTTTGCTTAATAAATCTCTATTCTCAGTAAAATTAATATTTACTAATTTATCTTTAAAAACTGCTGTCTCAATATATGCTAAAACTTTTTCATAGTCTTTTGAATCTTTAATTTTAATATTCAAAGACGCCGATAATGGGTTCTCACCAATCTCGTCTAACGCTTTTAATAAAACATCATTATGCCCATACTTCTCTCTAAAAGCCACTAATGCCTTATCTCGAGATACGTATTCCGTCTTAACCACACCTTCTACCTTACCTAATTGTTCTTGAACTATCAGAATCTCACTCTCTTCAATAGCTGGTTTAAAATATATACTAATATCAATCTTATCTTTTAAACTAGCTACAAACTTCCCGGAGGTATAGTTCATAATTAATACCCCCGTAAAAACTAAAATACTCAAAAACATAGTAATAATAGTAGCAATGGTCAATCAACCATTTCTTTTAAAAATTGCTTTTCCTTTTTTAAAAACTCTTTTTAAACTTGTACTAATTGGTGTAATCATTTTAAAATTTTTAATATATTTTAAAGAATGTATTTCCCTTTTTCTTCATCTCTAACAATCGTACCATTTTCTAATGTTATTACTCTTCTTCCTAAAGTATTTACAATATCCTTATCATGAGTTGATAATATTACGGCTGTTCCTAATTCATTAATCTTTAGTAATAAACGAATAATCTCCCAAGTATTAATTGGATCCAAATTCCCAGTTGGTTCATCAGCCACTAATACATCTGGCTTTTGAATTATGGCTCTAGCAATTGAAATTCTTTGCTTCTCGCCAATCGACATTTGATAAGGAAAGTTATTGGCCTTATCGCTCAATCCTACTAGCTTTAAAACTTCTGGAACTTCTTCCTTAATCTTCTCATCACTATACCCACCAACTTCCAAAGCAAAAGCAATATTCTCATAAGCTGTTAATTTCGGTAGTAATTTAAAATCTTGAAATACTACTCCGACTTTACGACGTAGTATTGCAATCTCATTAGAATTCATATTAGAAACATCTTGTTCATTAAAATATACTGATCCTTTTGTTGGCTTCTCTTCCGCAAATAACAACTTCAGTAATGTTGTCTTCCCAACACCTGATTTACCAACAATAGAAACAAATTCATCGTCATTCACATCAAAAGAGATATTATCTAATACCAAACAATCATTATCATATACCTTTGTAACATTTTTGTAAGAAACTAAAGACATAAGTATTTTTTATATTGTTTTTAATGTAGGTATATTTTAACAAATAAAAAATTAAAATACAAGCCCTACAGCAGAAAAAACAGAATGTCTTTCAAACATTCTGTTTTGTCTACTATTTACTAGTTCTTTTTTTAAACAAATTAGCTGAATTAGCTACTCTTGGCCCAACTGAACCTTGATATAGTGACTTCTTTCTATCTAAATACGAACTCTCGCAAGGCGAAGATAATCATTCTACAGCAATCTGGCAAATATACATATCTGGATATAGCATTATTGGAATCTCAGCTTGATTGCTAATCTCTAAAGTCAAAGTCCCTTCAAATCCTGGATCAACAAACCCAGCAGTATGAACCAATAATCCCATACGAGCCAAACTACTCTTGCCTTCAGCTCTTACTGCAATTCGATTTGATAACTTCATGTATTCTTTAGAACTAACTAAAACAAAACGATTAGGATGTAATATAAAACCCTCGCCTTTTTCTAAGATCTGGGTATGCATTAATTTATTAAAATCAATTCCTTTTTTTAAATCCAATAATGATTCTTTGGAAGTTTGAAAAGTTTTAAAAATTGGGCCCAATTTTAAATCAATACTTGCCGCTTCAATCTGTTCTGGTAATATCTTTTCTCTAAAAGTTAAATCACCATCCTTAATGGCTTTTTTAATATCCTTGTCCGATAAAATCATAATGCATTTTTAAAATTTTATTAAACTACCAAAAATTATATCACTATAAAAAATTTAATGCAATACCCATATATTACATACCAAAATTAGATGGAATGCAACCAAAAAAATTATTTTTTCTTTGCTTCTTTTCTCTTCTTTCCAAGATCTTTCACAAAATTATCTCCGTATTTCTTTCTTAAAAGCATCGATAATCTATGTTTTTCAATTTTAACATCTTTAGCAACTCTAGCAATTGGCTCTAATTGATTTAGTACTCTATCATGAACCGTTACTAAAAGATTTTGAATATCTTTTGTTGATTTGGTATTCCGTTGATGAGTAACATATTCTCCATTAGCATATTTTTTTAAAAATAAAGAAAAAGTAGAAATTGGAATTTGTAAAAACTTACTAACTTCTGTATTATTAAATTCCCTATTAGCCTCTAACATTACTTCTTTATTCTTCCCCAATAATTCTACTACTAAATGCCTTTTACCAATTAACTTTTCTAATTTATTCATAACCAATTCATGTCTTTTTAACTCCTCTTCGGTTTTTTCAAATCGAGTCTTTGATAATTCATCCGTTATTTCTTTCGAAAAGATTTCTCCAAAATATTCTTCTAAAGAAAAATCTGGTAATTCCCCCAATCTGTCAGCTTCTGAATATCAACTCCTTAAAGATTTTGCAATGGATATTTTCTCTTCTTCTGTATTCTTATATATCTTCGCCATAATATTAATAGCTTTAAGCAAATTCTCTGGAAATATCTTTTTCAAAAGATATTCTGGCATTAATTTCGATAACTTATTATTCTTATCATTAAACAAGAATCAAACCTTAATAGCCTTCTTAATAATTTCTTCATTCAAATCACCACCAATCTTCTTGATAATATGATAAATTTCTATAGCAATATCTATTAGAGTGGCTCTAGTAGTAATCCTTTCCTCAGTAAACAATCCATTATCATCAAAACCTAGATAATCCTTCTTGCCAATACTTTTATGCAAAACATCAAAAATCTTTAAAATTGTTTGCCCCCTCTCTCATTTGTCTTCAGAAAGTTCCCCAACTGGGAAAGGATCTTTCAAGTCTTCTGGTCGTACATCAATACCATCAATCATATTAAAAGTTTAAATTTTAAATTATAATCCAAATTCTCCTTTCGTAGAAGTATAATGTTGAGCAATCTCTTCATCACTCAATCCTCTATTATATATTCTTACTTCATCAAGAGAGCCGTCAACAATTCTACTAGAAGCATCTGCGTTGCCTACATACTTTATATTATTAGCTAAGGGAAACGCAGGAGTGCCTGTAAGATTTTGAGTAGTTCCAAATTGAACTCCATTTCTATATGCTTTCAATGTTTTATTGGTATAATCACAAACTGTTACTATATGAATTCATTGATTATCTAAATTTTGAAAAAAGTTAAGAAAACTTATGTTTGATTGTGCTGTTCCAGTATAATATCAATAAAATAAATTATTAGTATTTTCAAGACGATGTGATCAGATAAACCCAGAGTTAGAGCCTCACCCATAATCACCTAAAATTGATTGACGTTTTGTTGTATTAATCACGCTCTTCATCCACGCCTCTATCGTAAGTATACCTGTATTAGGAATAGCAAAAGAAGGAGTTGAGATATAATCAGTTCCTGAAGCATCATAGTACATAGCTTTGTTAGTACCAATAGTAGTTTGTCTTTCAGGTCCAGAAAGAGTTCCAGTAAGTCCATTACCAGAGTAGTCAAGAGCAGAGCCTGTTGCTTCATCAAATTTTCAAAAGGCAATAAGATTCTTATCACGTTGTAGTGGAGTATTAAAGGTTCGGTTAGGACTACCAATCTCAAAGGTAGATGTAAGACTTCCTTCATCATTAATGGAGTTCTTATTGGGATTTGAAAGGATGGCAGTTAATTCATAGGATCCTCCTGAATAGTAGGTATAGAAGAAAGAATTGTTATTGACTGGATCAATAGGAAGACTTGATAGATATCTATTGGATCCAACAACTGTAAAGTTGATAGGTATTCAGCCAGTACCATCAGTATTCTTATACGTTGTAGGATTACTACAGTAATAATTGTATCCAGTAGGAAGAGTTGGTAATGAATATGTTGAACAAGTTGAACTTGAATCAGGAAGAGAGATATATACGTTTGTTGATGTACCATAAGTAATACCTGATTGATTTCAAGATTCCATGAAGACAATAGCTTTGTTAATACTAGATATATCAGTTACTCTTCTACTATCTCTAAAGTTATCAAAGAGTCTGGCTGGGTTTAATGCAAAAATTACAATAGCTGATAATATTGCTAAGATTGCTATTACTATCATTAATTCTACGAGGGTGAAAGATTTTTTTTGCATAAAAAAAATTTAAATTTTAGATATCTATAGTATAATCAAAATTTTAATTAAAATCAATAGACTTATTTAATTTGTATACCCCCACTAATATCAGTTCTTAGAACTTTAACCCCAAACCCTTCTAGCATTTTGATAATATCACTATTGGGATGACCATAGTTATTAGCCCCAACCGATATTATGGCTTCTTTAGCTTTTAATAGCCCTAATATCTTAGAATTTATAGTATTCTTGGCTCCATGATGAGGAACCTTTAAAACATCTATATCACCAACGTTTCCTTCAACCACAATTTTCTCCAAAATCTTAGCTGTAACATCTCCAGTAAATAATCATTTTTTACTCAAATTATTAATCAATAATACTTCGGATTTTTCATTGGTATTTTTCAAAGACAAATCCAACCTACTAGGATACAAAACTTTAATATCCAAATCTTCAGTTTTGATATTACTTCCCTTAACTCCCAAAACAATTGGTATATTTTTATCAATAATCTTTCGTAATAGCTTTTGATAACTCTCATTAACAAAATCAAAATCATTCAAAACAACAACCCTCACCTTGTAATTATCTAATACAAAATTCAATCCTTCAGAGTGATCACTATCAGCATGAGAAATAAACACCACATCAATTATTTTTTCAAAAAAGGGAAGTGTATTTACTAAAGGTTTTATAACATAATTCTTCCGCCCAGCATCAATCAAAAAATTCCCCGACTTATTTACAATCAAAGCGCTATCCCCTTGAAAAACATTTAGAAAATTAATACTTGACTTTAAAGAATAAAATTCAAAAATCATATGCCAAACATAGACATTTAATAATACAACTATCATTATTAATATTTTGGTATTATTCTTCATATTAAATATTCATTGTTAATTCCCTATGCTTAATATAAAAATCAACCACTAATATAATCAAAACTATATAGTATACTATAACAAAAAATATCGAATTAAACAAAATTAATTTTGATCTCATACTTAGATTATCACAAATCTTCAGACTTCAAACAAAAATATCTCCTAAGTAGTTTACAAACAATCCTAATACCCTAGCTATTGGCAGAGCTACTAATCCTACTAATACTACCAAAAATACTGCCCCCAAAACCAACCCTGAAAAAGGAATTAAAAATATATTAAAACCAATACTCATTAAATTAAAATCTTTAAAAATATATACCAAATACGGTAATAAAACAATCGTAACCGCTAAAGATGATTTAAATACTACTAAACAATTATCAATAATTTTGTTTCTACTTTTAAGATTATTAAACATTGGCGTAACATATATTAATGCTACAATCGACAAAAAACTTAAATGAAATCCTATATCATAAACTAATACTCTAGGATTCAATATCAAAAACCCTAATAATGATAACAATAATACATTGGTATAATTAATAATTCTTCCATTGATTTTGCCAATACTAACAATAATTCAAAAAACTGTTGCTCTCAAAATAGAACTTGAAAAGCCTGACAAAAACAAAAACATTATTAAAAATCAACTTGCCAATCCCATAGATAATAAATACCCTATTGGTAAAAACAATAATAAATAGCAAATAATATTAAACAAAATTGATAAATGCGTACCTGATACTACTAATATATGACTCACCCCTAAAGCTTTAAAAATATTATTCAGTTCTTTATCGCTAGTCTTTGTCTTCCCTAGTATCCACATTGAAAACAAAGAATAATTCTTTAATCCAAAAATATTTTTAATTCGATTATCAACTATATTTCTAACTCAGCTAACCAATCTAAAGAAATACCCACCAGAAACATTCCGATTCACCACAATCTCTGGAAAACTCGCTTGATAATCTACCCTCCCAAAGTATAGCATATCAAAAGCATTAGCCATATACTTATTCTTTTCAATCTTTGAATTAATTTCCAAAACTTGACCAATCTTAAATTCTTCTAATATATCTGATGAAATTAAAATTAATTTATTCTTCATTTTCTCTTCGCTAATTATCTTCCCTAACGTTGTATTAATTTCGTTACCAAGTATTGTATCTCGCATTACTAATACTTGTATAATTTTAGAGCCTTCAATAATAACATTTTTTCTAATACTTCCCGTATATACAAAAATAGCTAATACTATTGATAATATAATTACAAAATAGTATCAACTATTCTTATTAAAAATTTCTTTCAAATATCTTCGATAATACATTACTAAGAATATCAAGCCTAATATTGCAAAACCAATAACACTCTTATCAATAATATTACATAGTATATAAGTAAAAACTAAACCAACCATAAAAACTCTGAATAAATACATCCAAGTTAAATTCTTCATAATTATCGAACTTTACATTCTTTGACCATACCACTAATCTCTTTGGCAATCGCTTTTAAATCTTCTTCCTTCAGCCACCCCTTATCTTTGCATTCATTATCTAAAACATCCATTGCTTGAAATTCTTGTAAATAATATTTATCAGAACCTTTAATAGCTTTTGCAATATTTAAAATATTTTCTTTACTTATTCCTGGCGCTACTGTCGTTCGAAATTCATATCCAATATTGGAATTCCTTAATAATTCAATGCTTTCTTTGATCAAATCGATATCAATATCTACTTGAATAATCTTTTTATAATCAGCCTTATTCAATTCATTCTTAATATCCATAGCAACATAATCCAATAACTTTTGATCCAGCAATTTTTTCAAAGTTTTTGGATCAGTTCCATTAGTATCTAATTTAACTAAAAATCCCATCTTCTTAATCTTTTTAACAAACAGAATCAAATCCTTTTGTAAAGTTGGTTCTCCGCCAGTAATAACAACAGCATCTAGCTTCCCAACTCGAGTTTTCAAAAAATCAAAAATCTCTTTTTCGCTAATTATTTCATTTTTTTTAAAAAACTTTGGTTCTACTAGCCTAGTGTTATAGCAAAACCGACATCTAAAATTGCAGCCAATCGTAAATACGATTGCTGCAACTTTAGCTGGGTAATCAATTAAAGTCATTTTCTGAATTCCACCAATTAACATATTATTTTTCTTACTTTGTTTTTTTGTTCAAACTCTTAGCCTTAACTAATGCATCAAAACTTTTAGCAACGGTGAATGTAATTCTATCATCAAATTCTTGTTTCTTGCCTTCATGTCAGTCTGATACTGGTCTAATATACCCTACAACTCTTGAATAGACCTCACACTTTTGCTCTACTACACACTTAGGACATAGATGATGCTCTCCAGCAATATATCCATGTACCGGACAAACACTAAATGTTGGTGTTACTGTTAGATAAGGTAATTTGTAATCAGTAAACACAGTCTTTAACAATGATTTGATTGATCCTGGATTACTAATCTCTTCACCGATAAATCCATGTAATACCGTACCACCGGTATATTTTGTTTGGAAACTATCTTGAATATCCAAAGCTTCAAACAAATCATCAGTAAAATTGACTGGCAATTGAGTTGAATTCGTATAATATGGCTTTTCATTAGTTCCAGCGGTAATAATATCAGGAAATTCTTTCTTATCAATTCTTGCTAAACGATAGCTCGTACCTTCAGCTGGAGTTGCTTCTAAATTATATAGTCCATTATCCATCTTTTGATATTCTATCAAAACATCTCTCATAAAATCTAAAACATCTTTAATAAACTTCTGTCCTGTTTTAGATTCAATTCCTTCATCAATAAAATTCAAAGCCATCTCATGTCCACCAACTAAACCAATAGTTGAAAAATGATTTGCTCAGTATGCTCCTCTCATAGCTTTGACATCTTGCAAATAATATCGGCTATAAGGATACAATCCTTTTTCAGTCAAATTCTCAACCGTCTTACGTTTAATCTCCAAAGAATCTTTTGCTAAGTCCATATACTTTCTTAAATTCTTAAAGAACTCGCTCTTAGTCTTTGATACATAAGCAATTCTTGGTAAATTTAAAGTGACTACCCCCAAACTTCCCGTCTTTGGATTAGCTCCAAACAATCCACCGCCTCGTTTATATAGCTCACGATTATCTAATCTCAAACGACAACAATTATGAGTAATCTGTCCCATAGAATGAACAAAATAGTGATTTCTTTCTAATTCAATATCATAGAAAACATTCCCCACCTTCTTAACAACGTTAACTTCTTTAATCTTAACAATCGCCATATCACTAGTTAGAATCTTTCAACTTTCATCTGTAAAAGCTTCATGTTTTTCAATTGAAGTTTTACATACTAATGCTGTATTGTTTTTAGTTTCAGATTTCTTAACAATATAATTAGGAATTTGATTATTATCAATAGCCAAATATTGCATTAAATTTTGATCATCACTATGTTGAATTTTAATTGTTTGACCGTCTTGTCTTTCGCTATATGTAACTGGTATTCCAATTAAAGTATACAACCAAACTAAATCTTTAGCCAATTCAAAATCATTAATATTAATTTCTAAATTGTTTTGACCGACAGAAAATCCTTCTAAGAACGATTCGATAATTTCTTTTTTGGCATTAAACAAAACAGACAATATTTGTTTGTATTCTTTCAAACCATTCTTTTCTAATTCTTCGCAAATTTCTTTATTCTTTTCTCAATAAGAAGAATACTGTATTCGACTATCTCTAGCAAACACACCATCCGCCATGAACAATCCCAAGAAGAAAGCTAAATCCTTATCCAAATCATACTTACCAAACTTAATATCCTTATCATTCAAATTCTGATCTGTCTTTCGCATAGTTAATAACAAGTTACTAGTAGTTAAATCCTTAGCCTTTTTATAATCAATTCCTTCTCGATCGTATACAGCAACTAAATGATCACCGGATACCTTCATAACCTTGCCATCACTAGTTTTAATTTCATAAACTTCATCTTGTTCTTTCTTCAAAAAACTAGTAATTTTAGTTCATTCTGTTTTGTAATTATTAGGATTAAACGCTAACGATTGTATTTCTTTTGAACTATCAGCTCAACCTTCCTTATCAAAATTCAAATTTAATTTACTAACTAATTCACCGATCTTAGTCTTTGATATAATCCCATTCTCTTTAATCATAATCTCTTCGTTCTGATCTAAACACATTGATCGAGCATCTTCTGGTGACATTTCTGAATTAATAAAATTAGAGAAATATGGTAAGCCATACTTAGCAGTCATCTGCCAAATTCCTTCAAACGCTGGGTTCTCTCATTCAAAATCTTTAGTAATATTGTAAGTTGGAATTGGAAAAGTAAATACTCTGCCCGAAGCATCTCCTTCAGTATATACCTGGCACAACATCTTATTAAACACATCCATTTCCATTTGGAATTCTCCATATTTTTCTTTTTGCAATTCTCCGCCAATAACTACTGGCATTTCTTTTAAGTGACTTGGACATTTCAAATCACAAGTAATATTTGTAAATGGTGTATTACCAGTTATAAACACTTTGCCATTCCTACGAGCAATAACAGTTTCGTTATCAGTATGTACTGATCAAATTACTCCTGTATATTTTACTTTCTTAATTTCCGTAATATATGTTTCGGGATGTTTAATTAATCTCAAAACAAATATTTCTTTTGAACCAATGGTTGGTTTTCTCTTTAATACCGTAAAACCATAACCCGCATTAACACAAACAATCTGAATTGCATCCAATAATTCTGCATCTGTAATTGCAATTTTACAATCGTCAAAACCATCACCCTTTAAATAAGTTTCAATGAATAACTTTGATTGTTTTTCTGACATATTTAGCAAACTATCAGGAATGAAATGAACACTATCTTTAGTTCCAAATCACTTGTGTATTACTTTGGAACTCTTAGCATTTAATCTTATTCTTGACACTTCTTCCCCTAATGAAGCTGAACTGTATTCAGAATATTGTAATTTAAACTTCTTCAGTAATGCCTTTATCTCTTCATAATTCTTCGAATTTTTAATCTTTGATTGATAGATAGATACTCTATAACAACATCGGTATTTAGTTGGTCTTTCAATTGTTCCTTCACTAATAATCCAAGCCATTAATTTAATTTGTTCATCCGTAATATCAGCATTTTTATTAACATTCTTAGCCGATACTGGTATGATTACTGGGGACTTTATCTTCAAAACATCCTCAATCGGCTCTAAAACATATTTATTAGAATTAAACATCTTACGAACTACTCTATGCTTAGGAGAAATCAATTGGTCTTGAATTCTATTCTTCAAATTATACATATCACCTGAATATTTCTTTCTAAAGATATATGTAATTTTCTTTTCTTCAATTGTTTGATTCTCTAAATTAAAAGTCTTAATAGTATCTCCTTCATTAACTTCTTCATAATTCTTTCATCCTTCTTTTGTTAGAATCTCAGTATCTTCTGATAAGCATTGGAATCCAACGCGAGTTGGTACATTACAATTAAAAATAAATTCCTGTAAAGCTTGTTTAATATCATTTTCATTCAAACGATCATAACGAATAAACGGAGCTAAATAAGTGTCAAAATTAGAAAAAGCTTGAGCTCCAGCAACTTCACCTTGCAAAGTATAAAAATAGTTTACAACTTGTCCCAAAGCAGTTCTAAAATGCTTTGCTGGTCTTGATTGAATTTTACTAGACACGCCACCAAAACCCTTTTTCAATAAATCATATAAATCCCATCCACAACAATAAGCTCCAATGGTACCTAAATCATGAATATGAAAATAGTTATCTCTACTTGCTTTTCGTATTTCTGGTGTATAAATTTTATTTAATCAATATTTTTTAGCAA
>CAZUBO010000014.1:0-17421 GCA_964618955.1 uncultured Candidatus Saccharibacteria bacterium
ATAGAATTGGATCAGGCTGTCCAAAGGCTTTGCCGTTTCGATTACGTCATTTTCTGTTTCGAGTTGAAAAAGTTTTAAACGAAATGGAGAATAAGAATTTAAGTTTAAAAACTTTAAAGATTGATGGGAAGAATTTGATCGAAGATTTGAAAATGACTCCGGGGCCATCCATGGGGTATATTTTGAATATTTTGTTATCAGAAATAATTAATGATTTAAAATTAAATACTAAGAAGTATTTAATTATTCGATCCAAGGAATTAATTAAAAAAACAGAAAATCAATTGAAAAAAGAAAGCGATAATTCTAAAAAAGTTTTTGAAAAAATGAAAGTTGAAGAAGAAAACAAAATCAAGAGTAAACACGGGATAAGATAAATACGGGGTGTGGTATAGTGGTATTATATACGTTTCGGGTGCGTATGATCTGAGTTCGATTCTCAGCACCCCGACAGTGGGAATGAAAAAGCTTGTAATTGCTATATGTTTTGACAATATTAGGTCAATAAACTATGTTTTAATCAATTATCCACAATATTTTGTTGAAAAGCTTGCAATTTATGATAAAATGTGCTAATCTTTAACTAATATAATAAAAAGGATTTAATATTAAAAATATGATTCATTCATTTTTTTGCAAAAACTTTTATTCTTTTAGCGAAGATACTACAGTTAGTTTTGTAGTGAATAATAATGCTCCAGATAATAACGGATATTTTAAAACTCCGTTAGGAGTTAGATTGTCAAAGGCTGAAACTGTTATTGGGGCTAATGCTTCTGGAAAAACTAATCTGTTGAAGATTTTGCCGTTTTTAAAATGGCTGATAATCGACTCTTTTAATAGTAAGCCGGATGCTCCTATTTGAATTCAACCGTTTGCTTTTGGCGATTTCAAAGATAAGCCGTCAGAATTATCGGTTGTGTTTGAAACTAATGAAAAGATATATAACTATTTTTTTAGTCTTACAAAAGAAAGAATTATGAAAGAAGAATTGAAAGCAACAAGCTTTGCTAAAGAAAAGTTATCTACTAAAAAAATATTTTCTAGGGAGTGAAATGATAAAACAAAAAAATATGATTTTGATAGCGATAATTTTGAATTGCCAAAAGAATTTAAAGAATTGTTAAGAAGTAACTCGAGCGCTATTGGAACTGCTGCTAGACTTAATCATATTGAAAGTCAAGCAATTGCTAAGTATTGAAGCCAAATGGAAACAAACGTTATTGAAGCTGGTTGAATTGGGGATCATTCATTATTAAATGCTTCGATACAGTTTCATGAGACTGCAAATTTCTATAATAGTAACAAAGCTTTGAAAGAAGAGGCAGAAAAATTATTACGTCATTTTGATTTAGGTTTGGACGGTATTGAAATTACAAAAGCAATAAAAGACAATGGTACTTCGATGAGTATAAAAGGGATTCATTTATTTGATGGCGAGAAGCAATCTTTGCCAATACAATATGAATCATCAGGTACTAAACAATTGTTCGTTTTATTAAAAAGTATTTTAGTTGCACTTGAAAGAGGTAGTATGGTTGTATTGGATGAGTTTGAATGCAATTTACATCCAGAAATTGTTATGGCTTTGTATGATTTGTTTATACAGCCAGAAACTAATCCTAAAAATGCTCAATTGTTCATGAGCACCCATAGTCATATTGTTTTGAGTAAGTTGGACAAATATCAAATTGTTTTGGTCGAGAAAGATGAGAATGGTATTAGCGATACATGACGATTGGATGAAATGCCCGATTCTCGATCCGATGATAATTATTATGCAAAATATATTGCGGGGGCTTATGGAGCTGTTCCAAAGATTTAATTTTTCGAAGTATGCCAAAGTCTAATTCTAAAATAAAAAGACGTATTAAAAAAACCATTTTAATTTATGGAGAAGGATTGATGGAAAGCATATTTTTAAAGTACTTAAGATCGCTTTACTCGTCTGATTCGGGGGTTTCAATAACCATTAGGGCTGGTAGAGGCGGCGGAGTTAAAAGTATTGTAATTGACGCGGCAAAAGAATTTGCTCAATTGGATTATAGAGTGGTTGTTGTTGATTGCGATAGAGGAAGCAAAGAGATGAACTTGGCCCGTAAAGAAGCTAAATGAAAAGGTATTGAAATAATAGAGAATTGCCCATGTTTAGAAGCGACATTGCTAGCGATACTTAATCATGGCAAAAAATATGAAGATAAGAGTTCAGCTTGATGCAAGAAAGAATTCTACAAATATATGGATGGTAAAAAATGCACTGATATATCTTCATATTCAAAAGTATTCCCTAAAAAACTCTTGGATATTGAAAGAATTAATGTTTGAGAATTAGATAGATTGATTTCTTTAATGGAAGGTAATTGATAGTAAAATATGGATAACATACAAAGATTTAAAATCGTAAATAGAGAATTAAAAAGACTTTATCCCAAGATAAAGATTGCTTTGAATTATTCAAATATTTGAGAACTATTAGTAGCTACTATCATGTCCGCTCAAACTACTGATAAGAAGGTTAATGAAATTACTTTTAAGTTATTTCAAAAGTATCGTAAAATCAATGATTATGCGAAAACAAAATTAAGTGAATTTGAAAAAGATATTTATGGAGTTAATTTTCATAAGAATAAGGCCAAAGCCATAATTGAAAATGCCAAGATTGTTTTAGATAAGTTTAATGACAAAGTTCCAAAGACTATGGAGGAATTATTGAGTTTAAAACATATAGCCAGAAAGTCAGCAAATATTGTATTATCAATTGGATTTGATATTAATGAGGGTTTGGCGATAGATACTCATATGATAAGATTACTAAATCTATATGGGTTTGTTAAAGAAAAAGATCCAGTAAAGATTGAATTAGCAATGTTAAAGATTGTACCGGAAAAAGAAAGAAAAGAATTTCAATTAAGAATGGTACAATATGGAAGAGATTATTGTAGTGCGAGGAAACATGATCATAAGAAATGTCCATTAAACTTAAAACTATGCATCTAGAAGAAAGATTAGATATTGAAATGATTGAAAGAGGGATTGTAAAGAGCCGAGGAGAGGCTCAACGTTTGATTGAAAATCAAAGAGTAAGACTAAATGGGAATATTGAAATTAAAAGTCACAAGATTGTAAAAGAGGGTGATGAAATTTCAGTTGATTTCGTAGATGTATTTGTATCACGAGGAGGAGATAAATTAAAACATGCTATAGACTGTTTTAAAATTTCAGTTAAAGATTTTGCCTGTTTGGATATTGGATCTTCTACTGGTGGATTTACTGATTGTTTACTACAAAATGGAGCTAGTAAAGTATATAGTGTTGATGTTGGAGAAGATCAATTAATTGAAAAATTGAAAAAAGATAAAAGAGTTGTAAGTATTGAAAAGACAGATATACGAAAATTAGAATCATTACCAGAATTGGTTGACTTGATTGTGATTGATGTTTCATTTATATCCGTTACAAAGATTTTATCTTTTTTTAAAAAGTTTTTAAAAGAAAAGGGACTTGTAGTTTTATTGATAAAACCACAATTTGAGATTTTTCAAAACAAAGATAGAAAGGGAAAAATTAATGATGAAAAATTAGTTGAAGAAGTTTTGGAAAATATTAAAAAAGAAATTGAAAAAGAAGGATATAATATCTTAGGATTAATTGAGTCTCCAATACTAGGGAAGAAGGGTGGAAATACAGAGTATTTGGTATATTTTGAGAGAAATTAATATATTGCATACCGATTTTACAATATTGACAAATACGTGTGTGTTAGTATTTTAGTAGGTATTTAAAAGGGGGTGTATAATGCAAATTATTATCATTTTTCTTCCTGCTGAAAACAAAGAAAAGGAAGAAAAAAGCAAAAATAACAAAGTCGGGCAAATGCCCGACAAGTGTAAAGTTTGCGAAAAGGATTGTATTAATTGGACAAATTTTATCTAATTAATACAATCCAAAACGGGGGTAGGAAAACTTACCCCCGTTTTTTTATTTTTTATTATTCTCTTTGTTTTTTTGACTTTTTGTGATATACTAGTAATATATTAAAATATAATATAAATACCATGGAAAAGAGTTTTGAAAAAAGAGATTTGACAAAAAAATCAGAGAATATCTCTGATTGATACAATGATGTGATTTTGAGAGCTAAGCTTTGCAGCTATTCGGATGTAAAGGGAAGTATTGTAATCCGTCCTTATGGTTATGCAATTTGAGAGAATTCTCAAAAGATATTGGATTCAATGTTTAAGTCTGATGGAGTTGAGAATTGCTATTTCCCAATGTTAATTCCGATGAGCTTTATTCAAAAAGAAAAGGAGCATGTTGAAGGTTTTGCTCCTGAGCTTTTGACTATTGATAGAATAGGGGAAGAAAAATTAGTAGATCCATTAGTCTTAAGACCAACTTCAGAAACTATTATGTATAAGACTTTTGCTGATTGAATTCAAGGTCATAGAGATTTACCAATCAAGGTAAATCAATGATGCAATATCTTTAGAGCTGAGAAAAGAACTTATCCATTTTTAAGAACTTCAGAATTTTTATGACAAGAAGGCCATACGGCTTTTGCTAATGAAGAGGATAATTTGCAAATGGTATTTCGAGCTTTGAATTGATACAAAGATTTCTATGAAAAATATATGGCAATAGCACCATACATTGGAATTAAAAGCCAATCAGAAAAATTCGCAGGAGCTAAGAATACTTATACAGGAGAGATTATTGCTCCTAATGGTAAAGCTTTACAAGCTTGTACTTCGCATGATTTATCAGATCATTTTGCTAAAGCTTTTAATGTTTCATTTTTGAATGAAAAAGGAGAGAAAACTTTTGTTTATCAAAATTCTTTTGGATTATCAACTAGATCTATTGGAGCATTAGTTTTGGTCCATGGAGATGATTTGGGATTGATAATGCCACCATTTATTGCGCCAATACAAGTAGTAGTATTACCAATTACTAAGAAGAATGAAAATGATCAAGAAGTTTTGGATTTTGCTAGAATTGTTGAAAATAAATTAAAAGAAGTTGGAATTAAAGTAGTGGTTGATACTGATGATATGCATAGTTTGGGATACAAAATTAATGAATGAGAATTGAAAGGAGTTCCTTTGAGACTGGAGATTGGTAGTAAGGAATTAGAGAATAAGATAATCAAGGCAGTTCGAAGAGATGATTTTTCAAAAACAGATATATCAAGCGAAGGTTTTGAAAAAGAAATTCAAAATATTTTGAATGAAATTCAAAAATCTTTGTTTGAAAAATCTTTGAAATTGAGAAATGAAAAGACTAAAGAGACTAATAGCTACGAAGAGTTTAAAGAATTAATTGATGGTGGGAATATTGTAAGAACTCATTGATGTGAGGATATGGAATGCGAGAAGAAAATTAAAGAAGAAACTTCAGCTACAGTTAGATGTTTAGAATTTGATAAGATGAATACAACGGAAGAAGGGAAATGTATTTATTGTGGAAAGAATTCAAAACATAAATGATTGTTTGGAAAAAGCTATTAAGAATAATTAAAAAACAGGTTGGTCCATTTGGACCATCCTGTTTTTTGCCTTATTTTAGGCGTTATCGTGGCCGAGATTTCTTTTGCTTTTGTAATAGGATTGTGTTAAATAGAGTTAACACAATATATGGATTTAAACCGTAAAATTCAAAAACATAATGACTACTTTTCATAAAAAACCTCCAATTAAAATTTGAGAACAGGTGTTTATTATACCACAAGATTGTATATAAGTCAACAGTTGGAGAATTAGTCTTTTTTTGATATTAAGGCTATTTTATCGCGGAGCTGAGCAGCTTTTTCAAAGTCTCAGTTTTCTATGGCTTTTTGTAGTTCTTTTTCTAAGAAGACTAGCATTTCTTTGGAATGTTTTTGGGTGTATTCTTTCTCGTCATCATTGAAGAAGGATTTTTTAATTCCTTTTTGAATAGTCTTAGCGGTGATTTTGTTTTTCTTATTGTATTCTGTTTGATGTTTACGACGTCTATCAGTTTCTTTTATAGTTGCAGTTATGGAATCAGTAAGTCTATCGGCATAGAGGATAGCTCTACCTTCGGTATTTCTAGCAACACGACCAATGGCTTGAAGAAGAGATATTTTGTTTCTTAGGAAGCCTTCTTTGTCAGCGTCTAAAATTGCGATTAAAGAAACTTCAGGAAGATCAAGGCCTTCTCTTAAAAGGTTGATACCAATAAGAACATCAATTCTGCCAGAACGAAGGTCGTTAAGAATTTTTGGACGTTCTAGGGGTTTGATATCGGAATGAAGATATTTGACTTTAATATTTTTGTTTTTTAGAAAAGTCGTAAGATCTTCGGCGGAAGCTTTGGTCAAAGTCAAAACTAAAGTTTTTTCTTTGTTTTTAATTTGTTTTTCAATTTCTTTAATTAAATCAGGAATTTGAGAAGTACAAGGCCTGATGATTATTTTAGGATCTAAAATACCAGTTGGACGAAGAAGTTGTTCAATAACAATACCTTTGGATTTTTGTATTTCATAATCTCTAGGGGTGGCGGATACAAAGATGGTATTTGAAATTAGTTTTTCAAATTCAGTGAATTTCAAAGGTCGATTGTCAATTGCTGAAGGAAGTCGAAAGCCATAATTTACTAAAGTTGATTTCCTGGCTAAATTGCTTTGATACATGCTTTGAAGTTGAGGAATGCCAATATGGCTTTCATCTAAAAAGATTAAGAATTCATTGCCATAACGAAAACGATAATAGTCAATTAAAGTAAAAGGTGGGTCACCAGGTTTTTTGAAAGAAAGATAGAGAGAGTAATTCTCAATGCCATCACAATAGCCAGTGGATTGAAGCATTTCAATATCGCGATTGACTCTAGTTTTTAAACGAAAGTACTCAGTATGTTTTTCTTGTTTTTTTAAAACTTTTAATTGTTCTTTTAATTCTTTTTTAATATTTAGAATTGCAAGTTGAAGTTTTTCATTATCGGTGATGAAGAGTTTGACGGGATAGAAAGTAAAATTATCTACTGATTGTTTTTTGGTATTAACATCAAGTTTGATATTTAAAAAGTCTTGGCTTTGATTTTGAAGAGTATTAGGTTTTCTAACGATAGATTTGACTTTGTTTTTTTCAAGTTCAACTTCGATAATTTCAAGACCATTTGGTAGGAAGATATCAACGATGTTTTCACGATAGCGGAAGAAACCGGAATCAGAGAAGTTGATGTTCTTTAAAGTATAGTGGATAGTTACTAGTCTTTTGGCTAATTCAGTTCGAGTGAAGCGATCGTTTACATTAATTGTAAAAGAAGCCTTGTTGAAGTTCTCAGGATTACCAACGTCGTAAATGGCGGATACTGAAGCGATAGTAATATTATCAGAATGATTTAAAATATTAGTAACAGTATGATGTCTTAATTCTTCTATGTATTTATTTATCTTAGCATCTTTGTTGATATATGTATCAGTAGAAGGGAGATAAGCTTCAGGCTGATAATAGTCATAAAAACTAATAAAATAATTAGTATGATTGTTAGGGAAGAAGGTTCTAAATTCGTCGAAGAGTTGAGCGGCTAAAGTTTTGTTAGGAGATAATATTAAAACTGGCCAATTAATATTATTAATTACACATCCTAGCGAAAAAGTTTTTCCAGATCCAGTTACGCCCATTAAGGTTTGGAACTTAATTCCTGCCTGAATATTTTCGGTTAATTTTTGGATTGCTTGGGGCTGATCACCAGATGGTTTAAAGTTGGATTTGAGTTGGAAATTAGACATAATTTTACTTGATTTTACTATATTTATTTGATATTATTATAGTATACTATAATATCTATTAAAAATAAAGAGCAATATGAGCTTTATAAAAAAAATGATTAAAAAAGTTTTGGCAATTGCTAGAGTAGTTTGACACTATTCTTGATCAGTTATTGGGCATATAATATTAAGAGGAATACAAGATAAGATGGTTATTGTTGGGGTTACAGGTACTAAAGGTAAGAGTACGGTAGTTAATATTTTATCATTTGTTTTAAAGAAATTAGATATTAAATATGCTAGTTGTTCAACTTTAGAAGCTAGTGATAATACTGGTTCAAAATTGAATACTCAGAAAATGACAATGCCTGGTAGATGAATACTACCAATGTATTTTAAAAAAGCCTATTTGAATGGAGCTAGGATTGGAATTATCGAAGCAACGTCTTCCGGCTTATCACAATTTAGGGGCGATGCTTTTAATTTTGATATTGTAGCAATTACTAATTTACAAAAAGAACATATTGAAATTCATGGTGGTTTTGATAATTACAAAAAAGCCAAAGGCAGATTATTTAAATTGCTAACTAAATACAATCATAAATTCATTGATAATAAAAAGATTGATAAGATTTCTATAGTTAATTTTGATGATGATAATTCTGGATATTATTTAGAATTCAAAGCTGATAAGAAGTATGTAGTATCTTTAAAAGAAAACAAGAATAGTACTAAAGTAAATATTTTGAATTTGAATTTAATTAAGCCCGAGAATTTAATTATTGATGCTACTGGAATTCATTTTGATTTGGATGAAGTCCATTTTGATTTAGGAATTTATGGAACTTTTAATGTATATAATATTTTGATAGCCTTAACAATATTAAAGGCTTTAAAGATTGATTTAAAACTAGTTAGCGAAGTTTCGAAAGAATACAAAGGCCCAAAGGGAAGAATGGAATTTGTTAAAACCAAAAGTAATGTGAATGTCGTAGTTGACTACGCTCATACACCGGATTCATTAAAGGCAGTTTTAATTACATTAAAAGAGATGGGATTTAAAAAGATTATTAGTGTGGTTGGAGCTTGTGGGGGTACAAGAGATAAATGAAAAAGACCGGAGATGGGAAAAATTGCTGGTGAATTAAGTGACTATGTGATTGTTACAAACGAAGATCCATATGATGAAGATCCTCATAAGATTATGAATGGAGTATATATGGGAATTACTAATAAAGACCAAGCTCGAATAGTTCCTGATAGAATTGAAGCAATTCATAAGGCAATTGATATGACTAATGGAATTGATGATGTTGTAATTCTTACGGGTAAGGGAAGTGAAAAAGTAATGATGGTTAAAGGCGGAGTAAGAGGAGCAACTAAGCAAGACTACTTAGGTGATTATGAAGTTGCTAAACAATATTTAGAAAAAATATAACAGACAATTAAAAAAATAAATATGGAAAGTGAAAATGTTGAAAAACGAAAATTAGAATTCGTCGAAAAAGAAAAAGAAGTTTTGAATTTTTGAGAGACTGAAAATATTTTTCAGAAGGTTTTGAGTGAACGAAAAGATGCGCCATTGTTTACGTTCTACGAAGGTCCGCCAACAGCGAATAACAAGCCGGGAGTTCATCATGTTCTAGCGAGAGTATACAAGGATGCTTTTTGTAGATTCAAAACTATGAGAGGTTTTTTGGTAGAAAGAAAGGCAGGGTGAGATACTCATGGTTTGCCAGTAGAGTTAGCCATTGAAAAGAAGTTAGGATTTAAGAATAAAAATGATATTGAGAATTATGGAGTTGATAAATTTAATTTTGAAGCTCGTAATTCAGTTTTTCAATATATTCAAGACTGAGAGAAGAATACTCGAGATATTGGGTATTGGGTTGATTTGAAGGAGGCTTACGTAACTTATCATAACGAATATATTGAAAGTGAATGATGACTATTAAAACAAATATATAATAAAGGATTGATATCTAAAGGGTACAAAGTTTTGCCATATTGTCCTCGATGTGGAACTGGATTATCAAGTCATGAAGTAGCTCAAGGATACAAGACGGTTTTAGATCCTTCTATATATATCAAAGTTGAATTAAAAGATACTAAAGAAGTATTGGGAATTGATAAAGTTTCTCTTTTAGTTTGAACTACTACTCCTTGAACTTTGATGGCTAATGTGGCTTTAGCAATTAATACTAAAATTTCATATACATTATTCAAAGTTAATGAAGAATATATTATTTGTCACTTAGATTTGACAAAAGCTGATTTTTTGAAAGAATCAAATGTTGAAAAAATTGAAGATATTGAAAGTTCAAAATTGATTGGTTTAAAATATGTTCCTTTGTTCGAAGACAAGGAAGTTTATGAACAGAATAAGAAAGTTTACGAAGTAGTAGAAGCTAGCTTTGTTTCAAGCAGTGATGGTACTGGAGTTGTACATATTGCTCCTGCTTTTGGAGTAGACGATATGGAATTAGGAACATTAAAAGACTTAGCTGTTATTTTGAATGTTGATGAGAACGGCAAGATGATGAATAAAGAGAATATTTTAGAATCTGCTAGAGGAGTATTCTTTAAAACTGCTGATCCAATAATTTTTGAGAATTTGAAAGAAAGAAATATTTTGTTATTTGGAGATTTGAAGGGAACAGAACATGAATATCCATTCTGTTGAAGATGTCAGACGCCTTTAATCTACAAGGCAAATGAAAGTTGATTTATCAAGATGTCGCAATTCCGAGAAGAATTATTGAAGAATAATGAAAAAATTAATTGAGAGCCAAACCATGTAAAGGAAGGTAGGTTTGGGGAATGATTGCGAGAAGTTAAGGATTGAGCGGTGTCACGTAATCGTTATTGAGGTACACCATTACCAGTATGAACTTGTGAGAATTGTGGTAAGCAACAAGCAGTTGGTTCAATTGAAGAATTAAAAGAATTAGGAAGAGGGATGAATGAAACAGAATTACCAATGAATACTATTAGCAATGAAGTAGATCTTCATAGACCATACATTGATAATTTCTATATCAAATGCGAATGTGGGTCAAAAATGAAAAGAACTCCTGAAGTTATTGATTGCTGATTTGATTCCGGAGCAATGCCTTTTGCTCAAGTTCATTTTCCTTTTAATATTGATGATGGTAAGGAATTAAAAACATTAGAGTACTATACCTCTAAGGGTTTTAGATTTCCAGCGGATTTCATTTGCGAAGGTATTGACCAGACTAGAGGTTGATTCTATACTCTGTTAGCAATATCAACAATATTAGGATTTAAGAATCCCTACAAGAACGTAATTGCTTTGGGATTGATTTTGGATGAGAAGGGTGAGAAGATGTCAAAGTCTAAGGGGAATGTAGTATTTCCAGAAGAATTAATTGAAAAGTATGGAGCCGATACATTGCGTTGATATTTATTAAGTGTATCATCGGCCGGAGATGCAAAGCGTTTTTCAGAAAAAGATTTAGTAATACAACAAAGAAGAGTTTTAAATACTCTATTTAATGTATATAAATTCTTTGAGACTTATGTGAAGAATAGCTATACCATAAATATAGATGACAACATGATTAAGAATGATTTTGCTAAGTTTTCAGTCTTAGATCAATGATTAATTAATATTATTGAAAAAGCTAAAGTTGAAGTAATTACTAGTATGGAGAAGTATGATGTATATAGTGCTACTAGAATCATTGATACTTTGATTGATAGTTTTTCAAGATGATATTTACGAAGATCTCGAAAAGTTATGCAAAACAATAATATTGATTCGGCTATGATATTTGCTTATGGTATTAGAGAGATTATCAAAATGTTAGCTCCTATATGTCCATTTACAACAGACTTAATTTGAAAAGAGGCAGGATTCAATAATATTAATAGTTCAATTCATTTAGAGAAGTTGGAGGGAATTGGAATTACAATTAATGAAGAATTAATTTCTCAGATGGAGAGAATTAGAGATATTAGTGCTAGAGTTTTGAAGATTCGTCAAGAGAAAGCCATAAAGGTAAGACAGCCTTTAAGAGCTGTGGTATTAAAAGAGAAGGTTGATATGAGTGATGACTTATGGAATATTTTGAAGGATGAAGTTAATGTTAAGAATGTTGAATTTGATTCTAATATTACTGACGATATGGAATTAGATATTAACTTAACTACGGAATTAATTAATGAAGGGAAGTATCGAGAATTAATTCGTTTGGTCCAAGATTTACGTCAGGAAGCTAATTACAGCCCTAATGATATTGTGGACTTAAGTATTATTGTTGATGACAAAAATGAATTTTGGAATTTAGTAGAAGCTAATATTAAAAAGGATGTTAAAATTAATAATTTTAGTTTTGAAGTTTTAATGGATTCTGAAATTGAAAAGGAGGTAGATGACGATATCTTTTCAATGAAGGTAATGATGAAAAAAATTCATGGTTAAAAAATTTCAAAGGACAATTGAAAATTTTGTATGTGAGAATTGTGGTTTTGAAGTTTCGGGCAATGGTTATACCGATCATTGTCCGAAATGTTTGTATTCAAAACATGTAGATATCAATCCAGGGGATAGAATGAATGAATGCAGGGGGTTGATGAAGCCAGTTGATTTTGAGATAAAACATGGAAAATACGTTGTGATATATGAATGTTTGAAGTGTGGGGAAATACATAGGGTTAAGGTAGTTGAAGAAGATGATATAAATGTTCTTTTGTGGCTGGAATAGTTGACTTTTTGTCATTAATATGGTAATATTGCAAGTAGAATGCAATAAAATGACCCAAAACATTGTATTCCGTTGACACAAATACAATAAAAACACTAAAATAACCATATTATGGACCATAAACTAGTTAAAATTATAGAAAAACAAAAGGCCGAAAGAGATGCTTTCTTAAGTAAAGAGTTTATACCTAGAGATCAACAGTCTTTAAAGGAAGAACTATTAAAGTCAAAATTGATAAAGATAATTACTGGACCTCGTAGGGCAGGCAAATCTACCTTCTTATTCCTTTTATTAAAAGGAATAGATTTTATATATGTTAATTTTGACGAGGTAGAATTGATTAAGTTAATAAAAAACAAGGATGAATTTTTAGATTGTCTTCATAGTGTTTATGGTCCTACAAAGACAATAGTATTTGACGAGATACAAAATTTAGATGAATGGGATATGTTTTTAAATAAATTACATCGAAATGATTACAATGTTTTTATAACTGGGTCTAACTCTAATTTATTAAGTGGGGAATTTGCTAGTTCTTTAACTGGCAGATATCGAACGGTTAAGTTGTTTCCATTTAGTTTTCAAGAGCATTTAAAAGTTTTAAAAGCTGAAAAAGAAAATCCAGCTTTTATGTTAAGAAAAATTCTTGTTCAAGGAGGATTTCCAGATATAATAGTTAGAAATGAAGCTTCAAAAGTATATTTCGATGATTTAATAGCTGCGGTGATTTTTAAAGACATAGCCAAAAGACATAGAATACAATATCCAGAAAGAATAGAAATGTTAATAAACTATTTGCTTTTCAATGTATGTCACGAGATAAATTATACAAATACTGGAGTGGCTTGCGATATAAAGAATCATAGAACTCTAGTCAAGTATTTACAATTTATAGAAAATAGTTATTTGTTTTTCTTTTTAGATAAATTTAGTTTTAAACCATTAGTTCGTTTAGTTTCTGACAAAAAAATATTTTGTGTAGACAATGGTTTTATAAGTTCCAAGAATGTTTCGAATTCACCAGATAACGGAATGTATTTTGAAAATTTTGTATTTACAGAATTAATCAAGAAGGGCTTAAAACCAAATTCTGATTTTTTGTATTACAAGACAAAAAATGGTAAAGAGGTAGATTTTGTTGTAAAAAGTATAGCTGGGCCAGAGCAATTAATTCAGGTATGTTTTGATATATCTGATCCTAAGACTGAAAAGAGAGAGATGTCTGCATTATTAGAAGCAAGTCGGGAGTTGAATTGTAATAAGCTGTTGATTGTGACTCCTGATATTGATAAAACAGAGAATATAGAAGGCAAAACTATACAATTTGTATCTATAGGTAAATGAACAGTTGCTAAGTAATCAATAAATTAGGAATAGATATTGAATTGAATAAACGTTTAGGATGAATACAAAGCCCTTTACATTATTGATATTATTTGATATAATAAAGGCAAATGTAATGGGAATGATCGGCTTCGATGGGGAGCTGGTCTTAAGTAATGCAAGTCAAGGATGGTAGGTTACCTTGTAAATCATCAGACCAAACAATAATTGTCAAACAATATCAACCTGCTTACGCTTTAGCGTAACTCGTTAATAGACAACCCTTAAGGCTGATGCTCGATGGGCTTTAAGGTACTTTTGCGAGCTATACTGGACTGGTGTTAGAACGGTCTAAAGAAAATTTTCTAAATCGGATCAATTTGTTTTGTTAGTTTTTTAGAATTGGTCTTAAATTTAAAAACTTTCTAAGCTTGTAGATTTACTTAGGAAGGTTTTCTAGACGTGGGTTCGATTCCCACCATTTCCACCAAATTAATAAAATATATTAAAGAAACTATCTTGATTGATAACATGGACAAATCCAAAAAAGTAAGATTGATTGGCAGTGATAACAAGATGTTAGGAATTGTCGAATATGGCGAAGCCGTAAGGTTGGCTACTGAAGGCAATTTTGATTTAATGACTGTTACTTTGAATGCCGAACTTCCAGTTTACAAATTAGGAGATATGAAAAAGCTACGTTATCATGAAGAGAAGATGAGGCGTAAAGAAGCCAAGAAGCAAAGAGCTGATGTTATGAAGATTGTGAAGATTAGTTTTAACGAAGGAACTCATGATCTACAAACAAAGGCTAATAGAGCTTTAGGATTCTTGGAAGATGGTTTGAAAGTAAAAGTTGTTATGTTCTTAGCTGGCAGAGAGAAAAGTCATTTTGATTTAGCTTTGGACAAGACAAAAGCTTTTATGAAGATGATAACTGTTGAATACAAAGTATTGTCAGATATCAAGAGATTAGGAAATGGCTATGAAGTCATTATTGCAAAATAATTAAATAAAAAATTAAAATTGTATTATGAATCGTAATTTTTATGCTAAAAGAGTTAGAATTACCAAGAACAACAAAGTGGTAAGAAGAGCTAGTAATATTGCTCATACAACTTCTACTGATAGCAAGATAACAAAACAACGTCGAAAAAAACATACCAGCGTATCGAAAGATGCTGCTAGAAAGTTGGTTAGAATCATGAGCCGAGCTCACTAGGATATATTAGAATATTAATAATTGAATTAAAAAATATATATGGCAAGAGTCAAATCAGGAGTAGTCTCCAAGAAAAAAACAAATAAGTTATTGAAATTAACTAAAGGTTTTCGTTATGGACGTAAGTCTAAAGTTAGAGTAGCCCATGATGCAGTATTGCATGCTGGTGCTCACGCTATTAGAGGTAGAAGAGAGAAGAAGAGAACTTATCGATGTCTATGACAAGTTAAGATCAATGCTTTGGTTCGCGAGAATGGCTTAACTTTTAGCAAGTTTATTGCTTTAGCTAAAGCCAAAGGAGTTGCTTTAGACCGTAAGGTTATGGCAGATCTTTGTGAGCATGAGCCAATCGTAATGAAGAAGTTAATTGAATTTGTTAAGAAATAGAATTAGAAATTAAAACAGTGGAAGTAATTCCACTGTTTTTTGTTTAGCTATTGATGATATTTACATTTTTTGTTACAATATATTTAAGAATTAATACATGGATATGAAAAAAATAATTTCGATAAACAAAGCTAGTAAAGATTTTATTAAAATAATTGAAGATGTACAGAAAGACAATAATTACTATATTCTTACAGAAAAAGGAAAGGCTAAAGTGATAGTAATGTCGTATGATGATTTTGACGGCTGAATGGAGACTATAGACGTAGCTTTAACTTATCCTGATATTTTGAAGGATGCTAAAGAGCTTGATAAAGATGTAAAGAGCGGAGCATATAAGCAGTATGTATCTTTAGAGGAGGTTATTGCAAAACAGAAAGGTAAGAAATCTAGTCATAAATAGTTGATTTTATCTTAAATATGTTCTATAATATTATTAATAAAGATAACTGATTTAAATGAAAATTAAAGACAAAAAGAATAAAATTAAAGATGCCTTTTCGTTGATTGAAGCATTAGTTGCTATCTCGATTTTGATGATCGGAATTTTGAGTGCTTTCATTTTAGTTATTCGAACTTTAGCTAATACACCCCATATTCAAAGTAGATTGATTGCATCAAACTTAGCTCAAGAAGGGGTAGAGTTAGTAAGACAAATTAGAGATACTAACTTTGTTAACGAGGGATCTTTTAGAGATAATTTAGTTGCTGGAACTTATCAGATAGATAGTGTTACTAGGAAGTTGGATTTATTTGAGAAAGATAATTTTTTGAAGTTTGATGATGTCGATAAGATATATTCTTATCAAGCTGGAGATAAGAATCCTTTCTATTTCCAAAGGGAGATTGTAATTAGTGATACACCTGATAAAACCAATTCTTTTAGAGTGAATGTTATAATGACATGATGTGTGAAGAGAACGGAAAGTCAATGCTTGGAGAAGCCAACGTATGAATTAAATGTAGAAGATCATTTATATAATTATTTAAATGCAATTGAATAATGAAAAGTTTGAAATTGGATAACAAAAGAAAATCTTTTACTTTGATTGAAGCGCTGATGGCGGTCGCTATGTTTATGATAATTACAACAATTCTAATTAATATCTATGTAGCAACAATTCGATCAGAAAGAATTGCTTATACAATATTACGAGATAGCGATGTAACTCAGAATGTTTTGGAATCTATTGCTAGAGCTATTCGTATGGGTAGCGATTTTGAGAATGTTGATGGGAAGAATTTGAAGTTTGTAACTGAAGAAGAGGGAACGAAGTTTACAACAATGTTTAGATATACGTATGATGAAGTTAATAAGAGAGGTTGGATTGAGAGAATTAAAGATATTAATAAGCCAGGAGATTTTATTCGGTTGACACCGGATAATATGAGTATTGAAGATTTTGAATTTAAAGTTTTTGGAAGTTCAAAAGAGCAAGAAAATATTTTAATAAAATTCAATGCAATATCCAGAGTGTATGGGAATGATTACAAAACTTTTGTTCAAACAGCAGTCACGCCAAGATTAATAATTTCTAATTAAATCATATGTTTAAAATTGTTTTTAATAGAAAAAGAAAAGCTCAGGTATTCTTAATGAGTTCTTTAATCCTAGCAGGAACTGCTGCTTTAGGATTGTCTTTGGTCAGTGTGTATTTGAAAAATTTAAGAATGGTATATGAGATTTCAGAATCAACTCGAGCTTTTTATGCGGCAGATGCTTGTGCGGAATGAAGATTGAATGAAATTCTAAATACTCCAAATGAATCAAAGCCTGAATTCTCCAATACACATAGGAATCTAATAGATTGTGATTATGACCCAGATTACGAAGCAGAGAATCAAATCAAGGCTATTGGAATTACTAATACCGTAAGAAGAGGTATAAATATATATTTTGATGCCACAGGAAAATTATTAAATTATTAAGAAGTTCATGAATAAATCTGAAATCAAAAATAGAATAGAGAAGTTGAAAGAAGAGATTAATTACCATAGTCATCTCTATTATGTTTTAGATAATCCAACTATTT
>CAZUBO010000015.1:0-16466 GCA_964618955.1 uncultured Candidatus Saccharibacteria bacterium
CCGAAATTATAGATATAGTGAAGAATTATTGGGGTCAAGTTATTGTTTTGAAAATACAGGAATCCCAAAAAGAAAGTGGCAAGAGCCATGAGAATTAAAGAAATTATAGATAATATTTTTGATAGTTTTGAATTCATAATTTTTTAAATTAATTATCTTTAATATTTTTTAAATTTTTAATAACTTCTTTATCAAAATCGGATTCTATTTTTTGAATTTTATTAAATTCTGTGTATTCCTTAATAGCCTTTTTCTCTGCTTCTATATGCGATACTTTGCCAACATTATCTAATATTTGATATTTATTAAAACTTAAAAAATTATCAACGCTTTCAGCTAAATCTTTCATTTTTAATACATTGCCATTCTCAATAACATTTTCCAAATAATCAAAAAAACCAGAGATAGTTCTTTCTAATTTTTTAATCTTTTTTTCATCTAAATAATTCTTCGCAATAATTACATCTGATTTTAAAATTCTTCCGCTAGGAGATTTTCTTCAAGTAGTTAGGCCCATAAACGGCTTATCTTTATCTGCTTTATTGTAAACTATCTCGGCAGCCGTTAATCCGGTAATAGCATAATGAAATTTGTTCTGAATCATAGCATAAAACTTCTTAGTAATTGATGAATCAGGATTATAATCGATACTGCATTCGGCAAAGATATCAGTTATCTGTTGATAAATTCTCCTTTCGCTAGCTCTAATTGAACGAATCCTTTCTAGTAATTCTCGGAAATAATCTTTATTGAAGAACTTTGAGCCATTTTTTAGTCTTTCGTCATCCATCGTAAATCCTTTGATAACATATTCTTTTAATATTTGAGTTGCCCAGATGCGAAATTTTGTAGCTTTTTCGGAATTTATACGATAACCTACAGAGATAATAGCATCTAAATTATAAAACTTTGTTTTGTATTTTTTGCCATCTTTGGCAGTTATTTCCAAAATGGAAATAACTGAATTTTTTAATAATTCCCCACTTTCAAAAATATTAGTTAAATGTTTGTTAATTGCGGGAATACCTACTTCAAATAACTCTGCCATTGATTTTTGTGTCAATCACACAGTCTCATCCTCAAATTTAACATCTATACCAACATTGCCGTCTGGTGTAGTATAAAAAATAAATTTAGATTCTTTAGGAATTAAGTCTCGCGATTTATTCATATTAAATTATTAAGTTATTTTGTTGTATATATTATATCATATTTGTGCAGGCCTTTGTAAACAAAAATATTAACAGTTGGTAGCCCTAAGGAGAATCGAACTCCTATTTACAGATTGAGAATCTGCCGTCCTAACCATTAGACGATAGGGCCTTAAACATATCTAGTATATCATAAAAATTTAAAAAATCAAAATATTTAAAAGTGGGAGAGGGCCGAATGCGCCCTTCCCATCTAATATATAAACCTATTGTATAGGTCTGTCTCTAGCTATAGCAACCATGATGACTATTCCTACTATTGAGAAAAAAGAAATTGAATAAAATTTGCCTATGATTGTTTCAAAAAAAGTGCATAAGCAAACACAAATTATTACATCAAGCAGGATATAGAAAACTTTTTTCGTGTCTAGCATAACCACCTCCAATTAGATCTAAATACAGTATAACAAAAAAAAGTTTTAAAATCAATACTAAATTAATTTTTCAATTTTATTGCCATTAAAGAAATTTAAAAACGGCATAGGATTCTTTCCGTCAGGCTGAACAGTAATTAATTCTAAAAAACCATCCAAAGTTTTGACAAAGAATCTTTTTTGTTCTTGAAAGATACTGCCAGCTTGGTCAGTAGCATGAGCTTGAGATAAAGCATTATGGATTTCTGGTTCCATAACAAAATTGGCTTTTAAGATTTTTAAAATTATCTTTTTATCATTTTTTTCATAGTAGCTAAATACTCCAGGTTCATGAGCTAAAGCTCGAATGAAGTTATATACTGTTTGAGTAGGTTGATCTCAATCGATATGACAAGTCTCGAAAGTAAACTTCTTTGTATAAGTAGCTAAGTATTCTTCTTGGGGTTTGATTGAAATACTTCGATTAACATATTGAGGTAATAAATTAACAATTAATTTAGAACCTAATAATGTTAATTTTTCTTTTAGAGAATTATAGTCATCATCAAGAAGGATTTGAGTGCTTATCTGACCAAGAATTGGGCCATGGTCCATTTGCTCATCAAGAATAAAAATGCTAGTACCAGTAATTGTTTCGTTATTTAAAATTGCTCCTTGGATTGGTGAAGGTCCACGGTATTTTGGTAATAAAGAAGGATGAACATTAATTAAGCCAAAAGGAAAAACTTTTAAAATGTTTTTAGGAATAATCTTTCCAAAGGAAGCAACAATACTGACATCAATTTTTTTAGCTTTTAAAGTATCATAGAGAGTTTGATTATCTAAAGTATCAGCATAAATAATTTCGATATTATGTAATTTTGCTAAATCTTCTACGATGTTAGTTTTTAAAAGTTTTTTCCTACCATAAGCTTTAGGAGAAAAAGTAACAATTAAAGACGGAATTAAATTGTTTTTAATTAATTCATTTAAGATTGAAATTGAAAAATTGGATGTGCCTCAAAAACTGAATTTCATTTTATGGATGTTTAGAATTTTTATAAGTAGATTCGGCTTTTTGGGTGAATAAGATACCATTTAAATGATCTAATTCATGTTGGACAATACGAGCTAAAACATCATCAAATTTGTATTTAATTTTTTTGCCATTCAAATTTTTAGCCTCGATAACAATCTTTTCGGGACGAATAACTTCTCCTCAAAGACCAGGGACGCTTAGACAAGCTTCTTCCATCTTGCATTGAGCTTTGGATACTCTAACAACTTTAGGATTAATTAAGACATATCTTTTTTCATGATCAATATCGGAAAAAACAACTAATGAAAGAGGATAACCAACTTGATTGGCTGATAACCCAACACCTTTGTTAAGAATCATAGTCTCAAACATATCCTTTACTAAGGTTTTAATCTCAGAAGTAATATGTTCTACTGGGCTAGTCTTACTAGTTAAGATTTTGTTTTTTATATCAGTTATTATCTCCATATTAGTTTATAATTAAAGGAACAGACTTAAAAGTTATTAAATCAAGGTTGGAATCTTTTCAAGCGTCTTTAGGAAGATTAGCATTCTCAGCTAAATTCTCTAAGATATATACCGCATCATTCTGTTCGTCTCATACGCTAGGAAGATAGCAATAAAAATTAATATTGTCTTTGTTAATTAAAATTCCAGGTTTATTGACTGATACACCATAGAGTTTTTCAGTCTCAGTCTTCCCTTTTAGATTTATAAAACTATCGACAATTCAAATTTTTATTGTTAACTCGTTGTTTTTTAATCTTTCAAATTCTTCAGGATCTAATGTTTTGATAACATTAATTAAAACATAGATAATATTATCTAAGATTGGAACATCGCTTTCGATATTTCCTAAGGAAGTAATCGAAGATTCAGAATCAGTAATTTCAATAAAAACTCCAAATTTATTATTAAAAAAATCATCTTGAAAAACTTCTTTATCGATATTTAGAATGGAATTATCTTGAATAAAAAGATCAATAGCTCTTTTTACGACTTTTTTAATTATGGTTTCAATTTGAATATCCATAGTGAATTTTTAAAAAGTTGTTAAACAAAACATTTCTAATAGCAAACGATAATTAGCATTGTAATTATCAATATATGATAGAAGTTGTAAAGAATTCTTTAAGTATTTGGCTTTGGTTTTTATTGAGTCAGCTGTTAAATTTGAATTAATATCGGATTCAATATGGTTCAATCAATCATTAATAATATCCTTGAGATAGGTTTTGATTCCAATAGCAGCATCAACATCTTCTTTTTCTTTGATTTCAAATTCAGAAATTAAATTCTTAATGATACTAGACTGTTCAACAAAATTAGTCTTAGATATCTTTTCGAATAATTTGATATTCTGTTCTTTGGCTTTTAAAGTCTCGGTATTATTCAAGTAGTTTATGGTTCTAGCAGTATGATTCTGAGATAGATTAATTAGATAATCAAGATTAGAGGCTTTAGTAGCATGATTTACTTGAATAAAAGAAGTTAATTCAGCCACTGTTGGCTTAGTAAATCTCAAAGGAATTACGCGAGATTTAATTGTCTTTAGTAATTTCTGAGGATTAGTAGTAATCAAAATTATTAAAAAATGATTTTTAGGTTCTTCAAGCATTTTTAATAAGGAGGATTGAACTGTAAAATTCAATTTTTCACAATCATTGATTATTAAAATTCTTTTTTTTGATAATTGAGGCTTATAGAGTAAGAAGTTAGAGATAGGATCAATATCATCTACTTTAATTGAATCGCCCAAAGAATTAATTAAAAGATAATCAGGATGTCAGGAATTATCAAAAGACTTACAACTAGGGCAAGAATTACAACCACTTCAAACTTTATTTTCGCATAACAAGCTTTTGGCAAAGAGCTTGGCAGTTGTTAATTTGCCAAGATCTGATTCACCTCAAAACAGCAAACTTTGATTGGAACAATCAGTAGCAGATAATTTTTCTTTTAGAAAATTTTCAACTAAGCTATTCAATAAAAGTTTCATAATTTTGTTATTTATAGCTCATTAAGCTACGTTTGTAAATATCAAGATTCTCAAGAATAATACCAGTACCTTTAGCAACACAGAACAAGGCATCATCAGCTACATAGACTGGAACACCAGTAGCTCGAGTAATTAAGATGTCCAAATTCTTTAGTAAGCCAGAACCACCAGTAAGGAACATACCCCGTTGCATGATATCAGCAACTAATTCGGGAGGAGTCTCGGATAAGACATTTTTAATTGCTTGGATGATTTCTTTTAAGACATTAGTAAGAGCTTCAGCAACTTCATTAGAATTAATATTTAAATTCTTTGGAAGACCTTCAGATAAGTCGCCACCAGTAATTTCGTATTCATTCTTCTCTTTGATAGTTATGGCGGAACCAATATTGATTTTGACATTCTCAGCAGTTCGTTCGCCAATAGCAATATTGTATTTCTTACGAACATAATCAATGATAGCAGTATCCATCTTGTTACCAGCAACTCTGATTGAAGAATAAGTTACAATGCCGCCTAAAGAGATTACGGCAATCTCAGCAGTACCACCACCGATATTTACAACCATATTACCTGAAGGTTCGTTAATTGGAATATTAGCTCCTAAAGCAGCAAGGATTGGTTCTTTAACTACAAAAACATCTTTGGAACCAGCTTCTTTAGCAGCATCAATGATAGCACGTCTCTCGGTAGAAGTAATTCCACAAGGAGCAGAGATAATAATATCAGGCTTGATGAATCTTCAACTTCCTAAAGATTTGTTAATGAAATAGTGTAACAAAGCTTTGGTAATTTTGTAATCAGCAATAACTCCATCCTTTAAAGGCTTGTAAGTCTTAATTAATTCTGGAGTTCTTCCTACCATATCTTTGGCATCATTACCAATAGCTAGAACTTGATTGTTATCAGTTGAGACAGCAACAACGGTAGGTTCGTTAATTATGATACCCTTTTGAGGTACAAAAACAACAGTATTGGCAGTTCCTAAGTCGATTCCTAATTTTCTAATAAACACGGTGAGTTTTTAAATTTTAATTAAAAATTTAGTATTACATACTAGTTATTTAATAAGTTTACTGTAAAAATACTTAATTGTCAACTCTGACAATATCAGCATTTAATTTCTTTAATCTTTCATCAATCTTCTCATACCCACGATCAACTTGATAGATATTACTAATTTTGCTTTCGCCTTTAGCAAGTAAAGCGGCGATAATCAAACACATACCAGCACGAAGATCAAAAGAAGTAATTTCTTGACCATATAATGGTGTTGGTCCGACGATTAAAGCTCTATGAGGGTCAGCAATGATAGCATTAGCACCCATCTTAATTAATTCATCGATATATTTCAAACGACCTTCATACATTGGGTCTTGAATTATTGTAGTACCATTAGCTTGAGTAGCGAGAATACCAAACATCGATTGAAGGTCGGTTGGAATTCCAGGATATGGCAAAGTTTGAACTTTGGATACGGCTTTTATTTCGCTAGGAAGAACTTCAACAGTATACAATTTTTTAATTTTGTCTTGAGGAATGATATTGTATTCAATATGGAATTCTTGTAATTTCTTAAAGATAATATCTAAATGATCGATACGAACATTATTGATTTTGACATTGCCTTTACAAGCAGCAGCAAGAATGATAAAACTACCAGCTTCAATTGGATCAGGAATTATTTCATGCTTAGCTCCTTTTAAATTTGGATTACCAGTAATTTCAAAAGAATGATTTGGGAGATGTTTAATCTTAGCTCCCATTTTATTTAGAAAGGTTACCAAATCTAAAACATGAGGCTCAATAGCCGCAATCTTAATTACTGTTGTTTGAGATAGTGTCGAAGCTAACATCAAAACATTCTCAGTAGCAGTAACACTAAATTCTTTTAAGATTACTTCTTTTTTAGCATTTTTAGGATTGTATTTGAAAATATGATAACCATCATCAGTAGTAGTTTGTAATCCTAAATCACCTAAAGCTTCAAAGTGAGTATCAACGGGTCTAACACCAATTAAACAACCACCAGGTTGCATCAATTGAAAGTTTTTGAATCTAGCACATAAAGGCGCAATTAATAAAACTGAAGAACGTATTTTTTTTATTAATTTTTGATCAAGATTCTTTAAACTTAATTTTTCAGGATTAATCTTTACAGTCTTAGTTCCTAATCAAGTAACTTCGGCTCCTAAACTTTCAATGATATTTAATAAATTCAAAACATCTTCGATTAAAGGAATGTTCGATATAATACTCGGTTGTTTGGATAATAATGTGGCGGCAAGGATAGGAGTGGTAGCATTCTTACTACCATAAACATCGATACTTCCCTTTAGAGTTTTTCCGCCATTGATAATGAATGATTGAGGCATGATAAAAATTTAATTTTGTATTATTATATCATAAAAAGAAATAAAAATCTATAAACCAAATTCCCCTTTGGTAGAGTTATAATGCTGAGCTATTTCCTCATTGCTCAATCCTCTATTATATATTCTTATTTCATCAAGAGAGCCATCTTCTAATACATTGCCCCCAGTATTATAAGAGCCAATATATTTTACTCTATTAGTTGAAGGAAACAAAGGAGTTCCTGTAAGTGAGGCAGTTGAACCAACTTGCAAACCGTTTCTGTAAAGTTTTCCAGTTTTATTATTATAATCACACACACCCACAACATGAACTCATTGATTATCATAACCATTAAAAAATGTAGAATAATAGAAATAGGATAAAGATGATCCATCAGTATACCTAAATCTGAAATCATTAGAGTTGTTAGGTTCTCTTTGAAATCAAATATAGCCCTCCGCAACAACTTGGTTACCATCACCCAAAATCGTCTGATGATGACTAGCGTTTGCTTTATTTTTAACTCACGCCTCTATCGTAAGTATCCCTGTATTAGGAATAGCGAAAGAAGGAGTTTGAATATAGTCGGAAGCGGAAGCATCATAGTACATTGCTTTATTAGTTCCAACAATAGTTTGCCTTTCAGGTCCAGATAGAGTTCCATTGTAACCATTACCAGAGTAATCTAATGCATTGCCTGATGCTTCATCAAATTTTCAGAATGCAATAAGATTCTTATCTCTCTGTAGTGGTGTATTCCATGTTCGGTTTGGACTACCAATCTCAAAGGTTGATGTAAGACTTCCTTCGTCATCAATAGAGTTCTTATTGGGATTAGCTAGTATTGCAGTTAATTCATATGATCCTCCTGAATAGTAGGTATAGAAGAAAGAATTGTTATTGACTGGATCTACTGGTAGACTTGATAGATATCTATTAGATCCTTCTACTGTAAAGTTGATAGGTATTCAACCAGTTCCATCAGTATTCTTGTAGTTTGTAGCATTAGAACAGTAATATGTATATCCAGTAGGAAGAGTTGGAAGTGTGTAAGAAGAACAAGTTGAACTTGAATCAGGTAGAGATATATATACATTAGTTGTTGTACCATAGGTAATACCTGATTGATTTCAAGATTCCATGAATACAATAGCTTTGTTAATACTAGATATATCAGTTACTCTTCTACTATCTCTAAAGTTATCAAAGAGTCTGGCTGGGTTTAATGCAAAAATTACAATAGCAGATAATATTGCTAAGATTGCTATTACTATCATTAATTCTACTAATGTAAAACTTTTCTTTTGCATTGCTTTGAATTTAAAATTTTATTCAGGTTGATCCAATTGAGGATTGTCTTCGCTAAAGTCGACTAACTTACCAACTTTCTTAGACATCAAGTCTAATCTTTTTTGAGAAGCTTCAAAAGCGGAATTAGTATCTGATAAATGTTTTCCTAATTTTTTGAAACTATCATCTAAAATTTGTGAATCTTTGATTATGAAATTCAATTTGTTGATGATGTTATGAGTCTCTTGAGATAGTTTGGTATCTTTGTATCAGTGTTCAATGATTCTTAAAGTCAAAAACAAAGTATTAGGTGAAGTAATTACAATTTTTTTACTTCAAGCATATGACATGATATTGTATTCCCTATCTAAGTGATTGATAATCTCATAATATATTGCTTCAGCTGGAATATACATCAAAGCGTAGTCAACAGTATTTTCTGAAGGAACAATGTATTTGCTAGCAATTTGATCTACTAAAGTTTTAACATCAGAAATAAAAACTTTTTTAAAAGAATTTCTTTCTAATTCATTTTGAGTTTCCATGTATTTTTTGAAATTATCTAATGGAAATTTAGAATCAATTGCCAAAATCTTTTTATCAGGTAAGCGAAAGATAGCATCAGCTTTTTCGCCATTATTGAATAAGTATTGTTTTGAATACAATTCTTCAGGATAGTATTCAGATAGCAAATGATAGAGTTGACCTTCACCTCATTCTCCTCGAAGCTTAGGAGTCTTGAATAAGTCTTGGAAGCTAGAGATATCTTCCATCTTAGTATTAGTTTGTTTTAAAAACTCTTGGACTTTTACAGTCTCGCGAGTGAAGTTTTGAATTTGAGAATTGATATCTCTGGTAGTAGAAGTAACTGAATTATTTACGTTATTTAACTGATTAATCATTAAATCAGTTAAATGGCGTTCTAAATCTAAAAGTTTTTCATTTTGTTTTTCGTCAATCGGAGTTTTTCCAAAACTTTTTTTGAAATACAAAAACAAACCAATAACAATACTGGTATTAATCAAAAGAAATATTAAAATTAATGAAAAATTATTCATTTTCGGTGGTTAATTTTTCTGGAATTAAAACTTCTTCACTAGTATAAATTAAAAGATAGGCTAAGGCGGTAGACATGAATAAGTCAGCCAAAGTAACAAGACCATTAGCTTTTACCATCGAAAGAATTATAGTAGCAAGACATAAAAAGAATTTTAACAAAACAATGATTTTGACTTTGTCTCACATCTTTTGTTTAAAAACGTTTTTAGCTTTTTTGATCGCTTTGAAAATACTAATATTCTCATTAATCATTATTGGTAAAGCAAAGAAGAAAATGAAAATTAAATAGATACCAGGAATTAAAAAGAAAATTAAGCCAAAGACAACAGCAAAGAATTCTATAATACTTAAACCAAGAATTTTCCAAAAAGATTTTAAAGTCTTTTTAATCGCTAATTTGTAATTTAATTCTGGATTACTAAACATATTGATGAAGACACCAACAAAGAAATTATTGATACAAACTAATCAAGAAGAGATTAAAGATAAAGAAACTATTCCAGTGATAATCATCTTGATTAAGGCATTATTCATTTTGGAATTATCAATCATCTCGAAGCCTTTAGAAAAATTATTGCTGATAGGAGTAAAGGCGCTACTAAAAGCAAAGAAAATTAATAAATAAATCAAACCAACAATTAAAAATTGTTTTCAATTTGACATGAAAATATCAAAAATCTTACCTAAAGTTTTTTTAAAATTTTTCATAGTATTTTTTAAACTAATTTTTTAACTTCATCTCTGACTTTACCAATCAATTCATCAATTGATAATTTGTTTTTAATAATGTATTCGATGACTCCAAAAGTCTTACCTCGAGCCACATCAGAATCTTGACCTAAGTTTGAAGTAATGATAACTGGGATCTTACTGAATCTAGGATCTTGTCTTAGAAGCTCTAAATATTCAAAGCCATTACGTTTTGGCAGAATTAAGTCCAAAAGAATTAAATCAGGAATGAAAGATTCAAGAATAGTAAAAGCCTCTTCGCCATCCATGGCTTTTTCTATTTCAAAACCTTCTTGTTCTAATTTTAATTCTAGTAAGCTACTTAAAAAAGTATCGTCTTCGACTAAAAGAACTTTCTTCTTTGGAGAAGAAGGTGCTGGAGCTGTTGGAATTATTCCTGGAACAACTCCGATTGGATCTACTGGATTAGGTTGAGAAATTTCCATAATAATTTTTTTAAAATATTATTAATAGTATAATAAATATTAAGATAAAAGTCAAATTTAATTTTGTTTATTGACTATTACATTTACCATTTTGTTGACGTCGGCAAAATGGTCGAATAAATTGAGGTAATTTTTTAAATTTTTCTTGTAATTCCCAAAACTTGTCTAACCTTTTTGACTTTAGGTTGAGTGATTGAAAGCGAATAAGCTAAACCTTCTTCTAAGATAGAATTTAGATATGGAATATCATTAATATATCTATTGTATTTTGTTTGAACTTTTTCCAAGAAATTCCAAACAACATCAGCTAAATCTTCTTTGAATTTCTTGTAATCTAATCTAATGTATTTAGTTTCAATTTCTTTAATTGAAAGTCCAGTAATACCAGAATAGATATCGATTAAATTAGAAATTTCTGGTTGGGAAGTTCCATACTTAACTGAATTTTTTGAATCAGTAGGAGCTTTTAAGATTTTTTTATACATTATGTCTTTAGTATCTAAAATGAAGATAACACCTTTGCCAGCTTTATCACTCTTACTCATTTTTTTACTGACATCATACAAATCTTTTATTCTAGCTCCTTCTTTTTGAATTAAAGGTTCTGGTAATTTAAAAGTAGGAGAATACATTTTATTGAAGCGTTGGGCAATGTCTTTGGCAATCTCGATATGTTGTCTTTGATCTTCACCTACAGGAACTAATTCAGCGTCATAGAGTAAAATGTCAGCTGCTTGGAGCATAGGATAAGCAAAGAGTCCGCAAGAGACACTTTCTTTTAATTCGTCACTCTTGTCTTTGAATTGAGTCATTCTTTTGGCTAAGCCAAAAGGAGTAAAACAATTTAAAATCCAAGCTAAGTAAGGATGATCAGGATTGTCAGACTGAAGCATAATCTTTGATTTAGAAGTATCTAAACCAAAAGCTAGAAAAGTAGCCAGTAAGTTATATATATTGTTTTGAGTTTGGCCTTTAACAGCTTCAGGAACGGTAATAGCATGAAGATCGACAATTGAAAACAAACAATTGTATTGGTCTTGTAGAGCTAACCAATTCTTAACAGCACCAATATAGTGACCGATATGGAGATCGCCAGTTGGTTTGATTCCGGAAAAAACAAATTTTTTATTCATGATAATTTATTTAAATAATTCTATGGCATAGTTGACTGGACGTGACGGAGCTATTATCTGGATTCCCTTTTTAGAAAAAGCATTTAAGGAATCCTGTCCAATTAATTTAAAATCTTCTAATCAGAGGATATCTAAATCAAGATAAAGCCCCTGGTTTCAAAAAGACATAATACGTTTTTCTTTGAAGATAAAAATCATACCATCGTATTCGGCTGGTTTTTCTTTGATGCCGGACAAGCCTTTAGCATACAAAGTCTCATTATCAGCAATTTTTAATTTGTAAGTCTTATCATTCATGGTATAATAGAATCATTCAGATTTACTACGATTCATTTGAATTTGAAAAAGACCCCAGGTAGTATAGATAGCTACACTACAGATGTAAGTAAAAATGACAATGATTAAAATTTGATAAAATTTTGAATTCATGGTGTTGTTTTATTTTGAAATTTTTGTTAGTATTAGTATATATAAAAAACAAATAAAAATCAAGTGATATGAAAAAAGAAACAATAACTTATCCAATATTTGAATTAATTAAGAATAATGAAATTATTAGTACTTGAATTAGGAATTCTTACTTCATTACTAAAGAGATGTCTTTAACTGAGCACGGATTGAAACATGCTGAATTCATTTCTAATAGATCTTTAGAGATTGCTAAAGCAATAGGACTAAATTCTAAAAATCAAGATTTGGTATTATCAGCTTCATATTGTCATGATATTGGTAATTTCCTTTCAAGGACTTATCATCATTACTTTGGGAGTATTTTAATCTTTGATATCTTTAAAGATAAGATTGATATCAAAGACTTAACAATCATTATGCAAGCAATAGCTAATCACGATAAAGAAGATATGAAATTAGTCCATCCAGTAGCAGCTATAGTAATCATTGCTGATAAGTCAGATGTTCGAAGAGAAAGAGTCTTAGAAACTAATCTTGAAAAAATCAAAACTGACATTCATGATAGGGTTAACTATGCAACAATTGAAAACAAAATGACAGTTGATGATAAAAAGAAAACAATGACACTAAAATTAAAAATTGATACTGAATTCTGTTCAATTATGGAATACTTTGAAATCTTTACGGAACGTATGAATTATTGCAGATTATCGGTTGAATACTTAGGATACCACTTTGGATTAGTAATCAATGATTTCAAATTGTTATAGTCTGATTATTATATAACGCATTCTATTGTATTGATCAAGACAAAATTCAAAATTCGTAAAACCATGTTTTAAAAGCATGGTTTTTAATTTTGAAGTTTGACCAGGATGAAATTCCATAATACAAATACCATTTTGATTTAAATGAGCTTTTAATTGGCTTAAAAAAGGCTTAATTAATTTTAACCCATCTTTGCCAGCAGTTATGGTTTTTCGGTCTTCAAATGGGGCTTTTAGCGTGTCTGAAGTGGGTACATAGGGCGGATTTGCGAGAATTAAGTCGTATTTCCCTGATATTTTGTCAAAAATGTCGGATTTTAAGATTTTTTTGAAATTTGAAATATTGTTAATTTTTAAATTGATTTTTATCTGTTTTAGATATTTTTCATTTAAATCGGAAAAATCAACTGTTGTTTTTTTTAAATTCTTAGCAACACTAATTCCTAAACAACCAGAACCAGAGAAGATATCCAAGACTTTGAGACTTATATAATCTTCAAAATGTTTTTTTAACATTTTTAATTCTTTTTCAATTCAAAATTCAGTTTCAACTCTAGGAATTAAAGGTTTAAATGATAAATCAATTTTGCAATTTAAAAAACTAACATAGCCAATGATATAGTCACGAGAATAACCTTTGTTTAGTAAATTCAAGTCTGATATCAATGACTTAATATTAGAATCATTAATATCATTGTTATATTTATCTTTTAAAATATATTTGATGTCATTCATAATTAAAGATTAATTGTAATTCCGACAGGACAATGATCAGATCCAGTCTGTTTGGGAAGAATAAAAGAAGTATTTAATTTAGGTAAAAGTTTTTTAGAGATAAAGCAATAGTCAATACGTCAACCCAGGTTACGAGCTCTAGCATTAGCAAAGTAGGGTCATCAAGTATAGTTATCCCCTGCTTTGTGTAAATATCTAAAAGAATCAATGAAATTTAATTTTAATAAATTGGTAATTTGAATTCTTTCTTCTAACGTAAACATGGTATTATTTTGATTCTGTTTGGGACGAGCCAAATCAATATCAGTATGAGCAATATTAAAATCACCAATTAAAATTAAATTCTTAGTTTTAAATTTTGGAAGATATTTTGTTAAGAAATATTTATAGAATTTCAATTTGTAAGCCATATTTTCTTTTTGACGACCACCATTGATAATGTAGAAATTAATCAAAATGAAAGTTTTGAATTCTAGCATTAAGAATCTGCCTTCATCATCAAATTGTTTAAAGCCAATTTTATTTTCAATTCTTATTGGTTTTTGATTGGTTAGAATACCAACGCCACTATGACCTTTTCTTTTTCCACAATTAGAATAGAATTGATAATTTTTTATTTGATTTAAAACTTCAGGAATATCTTTTTCCTGAGCTTTTAATTCTTGAAAACAATAAAAATCAGCTTTTTGTTTTAAAAGCTTAGGTAATTCATTTTTAAAAATTATTGAACGAATACCATTTACATTTCAAGATAGGATCAACATATTATTGATTGGAAATTAATTCTAATTTTAAATTGTCTACTAAGACGGAATAGGTGCTGTCTTGAGAATAATTTAGAAGCATTAATGGTTTGATATATTGTGTTCCATAACGAAACTGGTTATAGCTTGTCATTGGATACGGTTGGGCATATATTTCGGCTGAATAGCATGTTCAAGCTGAAGGAATAATTGCAGGACTGATAACCGTATACATATATCCACAAAAACTTTGTCTTAATTGAACAACATTTGTTCCTGCGGGTATTGTAGAACCAGAATAAGCGGATACTAAATTTAATGAATTGTTTCCTGAATTAATACTGGAATAGGTTGCGTAATTTCTGGTATAAGAATAATCTGGATAATTTTCAAAAGGATAAATACCTAAATAATTAGAATTGGCATAAGGGGCGGTATAGTTAGTTACCGAAGTTAAATAAACAACAGTGTCACCAGAATTTAATGGTTGAGCTAAAGTTGTTTTTGTGTTAATAAAATGATCTGCCATAAAACAGCTAAATTGTCTTGATTTTGAATCTCATGATTCAAATCCAAAATATACTCTTGACAAACCACCGGCTCCAACTGATTTAAAACATCCAGACAATCGATATCTTTTGTTTGGATTAACTTTTACAAGATTTGTTGAAAAAATAGTAGAACCCCCCGTTTCTTTTAAGCTAGCAATGCCTTCATATTTATCAGTAGTTTCTACGGAATCAAAGCCTGTTCAATTTGTTAAATTTTCCATGGCACCATTCAAAATTAGTTGTTTTGGTATCGGCGTAAAGTTAGTTCTATTTGGAGAACCAATTTCGATTGCATCATCATAGAAGCCATTATCATTAATTGATTGAGCTTTAGAATATTTAAGTCTAGCTATTAATTCATAACTTCCTCCTGGAAAGTATGAATAATAATAATTTACATCATTGATTGGATCTACAGGTAGAACTGATAGATAATTGTTATTGCTTGAAACAGCAAAATTCAAAGGTATTCAGCCCGTACCATCAGTATTCTTGTAATTAGCACTTGAAGCACAGTAGTATGAATACCCGGTTGCTAATGTTGGTAAAGCATAAGAAGAACAAGTAGAACTTGAATCGGGTAATGATAGATATACTACAGTAGAAGTTCCATATACCATACCATTAGTATTCCAAGATTCTAGAAAACTAATAGCCTTATTCAAAGTTACAATATCAGTTACTCTCTTACTATCTCTAAAGTTATCAAAGAGTCTGGCTGGGTTTAATGCAAAAATTACAATAGCAGATAATATTGCTAAGATTGCTATTACTATCATAAGCTCAACTAGAGTAAATGAGTTTTTAAATTTTTGCATCGACATGTTATTTAGATTTTAATAATTTAAAAAAATTATTGAATAATTCAGCTACTACTATTGGGCCTAAGCCATTGGGAACAGGCGTAAAGAAAGAACAAACAGAATCAAAATCTTTATCAATTTCACAATCGCCACAAATCTTTTCTAATTTGTTACAACTGAAATCAAAAATGATTGTACCTTTCTTAATATTGTCTAATTTAATTAGATTAGGTACCCCTGCCCCAGTGATAATTACATCAGACATTTTAGTTAGAATATCTAAATTTGAAGTTTTGTGATTAATATTGATAAACTTAATATGGTTATTAATTAAATATTGAGCTATTGGTTTACCAATTAATTCTCCTTGGCCAATAAGTAAAACATTATCAAGAATTAGATTGTTTTTTTTAATTAAATAATCCAAGGCTGATACTGAAGGGGGCATGATAGTATCTTTGTGTTGATAGAACTTCCCTAGATTCTTATACGTTAAGCAATCAATATCTAATTTCTCAGGAATAGCATTAATTAACATTAATTTATTCAAATGTTTAGGAATTGGTAATTGAATTAATACTCCCTTAACATTTTTTTCTTTAGAAATTGAATTAATCTCTTTTCGAAGATCTTTGCTAGATTTGTTTTCATCTAAATAGTGAACATCGCAATCAATATCTAATTTACTAGCAAATTCTTTTTTGATTTTGATATATGAAGTATTGGCAACGTCATTCTTAAAAGTAATGATTTTTAATTTTAATTTGCCTGGGTAATTTTGTCTTTCTTTTTTTAATTGTTCTAATATATAATTAGATTCTTCTTTTCCATTTATTTTCATT
>CAZUBO010000016.1:0-14405 GCA_964618955.1 uncultured Candidatus Saccharibacteria bacterium
ACTAAATCTTTGTAATTTTCAAATATTTTAAACATAGTTATTTTTTAAGAAAATTCTTTAATTTTTCTATGTCTTTTTCTATTTTTTTAATATTATTTTTAGTTTTTAAACTTTCCCTAGCGAATTTGATTATAGGATCAATTGATTTTAAATGTTTGCCAAACTGTTTTTCCATCCAAATAAGTCTAGGAAATAATCAAACGTGAAAATGATGAGAAGTATCTTCTTTTTGTATTAAATAAACAACCTTTATCTTAAGAACTTCCCTTAAAGCCATCCTAACCTTAATTAATAATTTTATGAAGTCTTGTTCCTCTGGCTTTGTAAATTCATCAATACTTTTTATGTGTCTACGCGAAGAAATAATTACAAAACCAGGAATAGGGGTTTCAAAATCTTGATGAACATCAAAATATTTGGTTTTTATAATATTACCGGTTGTAATTTCGCCTCGCTCTCTAGAACAGCCAATGCAAGAAATGGATTTTTCTTTACCGCTATAATCAATTACTTTTTTATTATTTTTCATATTAAATATTAGAAATTATTTATTAAATATATTTTAACTTAAAAATGTGAAAAAAGCAAACAACTATAGCGTAGTCTTATCGAAGATATCTTCAATAACATTTTCTAATGGAATTGTAAGAATATCGATGTCTTTGATGCTGTATTTAGTTGTAATATCGGAAATTAATTTAGGCATCAATTCTTTTTTAACTTTAAAGGTAATAGTCTCATCATCTTGTTCGTAAATACTAGCATAAGAGATATTCAAATCATCAGGAAAACTTTCTTCAAAGTAGAATTTGATGATTTTGTTTTTGTTATAGCTATTAATTAGAAAATCTAAGTCATTATCATAGATCTTTTTGCCGTTATTGATAATTACTACCCTATCGCAAACAAATTGAACATCATCCATATCATGACTAGTTAGAATGATAGTAGTATTGAATTTCTTTTGTAATTCTTTCAAGAAAATTCTAATTTTCTTTTTGGAAACAATATCCAAACCAATAGTTGGTTCGTCTAAAAACAAAACTTTGGGTTTGTGAAGAATTGAACCAATTAATTCGCATTTCATTCTCTCACCTAAAGAGAGTTTTCGAACTGGAGTATCAAAAACATGAGAGACATTTAAGGTAGATGCTAATTCATTTAAAGTCTCTTTAAATTCATTGATATTAATCTCGTAAATCTTTTGGAGCAAATTGAAATTTTGACGAGGAGTTAAGTCTCATGACAAACCTGATTTATTCCCCATAACTAAACCAATTTGCTTTAAAAAAGAAGTTTTGCGGTCAAAAGGCGTAAAATTCAAAACTGAAACTTTACCTTGCGTAGGAAAAATCAAACCAGTTAGCATTTTGATGGTTGTAGTCTTACCAGCACCATTAGGGCCTAAAAAAGCAATACTCTCCCCCTCATTGATTTCAAAAGAAATATCATCAACGGCTTTTATGATTTTATTACAAGGATTAAACATCCCAGTAAAAAAATTCTTATTAGTACGAACAAAATATGTTTTTGATAAATTTTCAATTTTAATTATTGGTTCCATAATATTTTTTTAAGAGGCAGAAGTATAGGCTTTTAAGCCTTGCTTCCACACTCAGTTTTTTAATCAAAGAAAGAAAACCGTAACGATAAAAGATCAGAAAATTCATTGAATAATAGATTTACTTAAGGCGACTGAAACAGCTAAAGGAAAAGCTAATGTTGTTGGTATTAAAAATGTAAAGAAAAGTTTAAAATTCTTAGGTAATAATTCGAAGGGTAACGATTTGTTATCAGATATATTTTGACTTAAAACATATATTCTTTTAGATTCACCAAATCAAAATACCGCAAAGGCTAAGATAAAACCAATACAATGTCAAATGATCATACCAAAGAATAACATAACACAAGCTACAAAAAAATTATGAGGATTTAAATTTAAATATCTTCAATCGATAATTAAAGCGCTAATAGAAAGATTGATGAGAGAATCCCGAAAAGTAGAGACCAAAGGAACACTGCGAAAACTAATGTAGAACAAAGAAGGAATGGGACGTAACAAAACAAAATCAAGAGTTCCCTTTTTGACTCCCTGGATTATATTATCAATATTCTTCTTGAAAAAACCAAAAGTAAAATAGTAAAAGATTTGGCCAAAAAAATTCAATAAAAGCAATTCATTAAAACCATAACCAGCAATAGTATTGAATTTAAGAATTAAAACTTTGTAGAATAAGAATACTACAAAAGTATAGGTGACGGTAGAAACGCAATTACCTCAGTTATTTCAAAAGTGAGCCGTCTCTTCTTGATAGCTATTGATAGTATTAATTGTTATTACATTCCAACACTTTCGTAATCTTTCAATGATTTTACTCATATTTTGTTAGTTATATATGTTAAAATTATCGACCAAGATAAAGTAACAACTAAATGATAAAGAATGGTATTTAAAGCTAAGGGAGTTTGCAAGATATATACTGGTAAATAAGCTAAGGCTGGAAAGGGTGACAACAATAAAACATTCTTTAAAACATTGGGAAACATATATATTGGTATTAGAGCTCCAGAAGTTATTCTTAAGATATGATTAATGGCATTTCTAATGCCATCCGCGTCAGGAGTATAGAAAGTCATACAAGATATTAAAATATTGATATTTATAGCAATAATGGTTCCTAAAATTACAAAAAGAATACAAAAACAAATACCAGAAAAAGTATATACTGGTACTAGAATTAATCCAATAATAATAACGATATAGGAATACAAATGATTTATTCAATTCTCACCCGTAAAACTACAAATGATATATGGAATGATCTTTAAAGGCTTGATCAAATAATTTGAAAAATCACCATTTTGAATTATCTCTTGGAAGTATTTACTCAAGCGAGTCTCAAAGCTATACATAATACTTTTAAAACCATCAACAATTAGAAAATAAGAAAGCATTAATTTAAAATTAATGCTTGGGTTGGCCAAACTTACAGCATATCAGAATATCCCTAATAGGAATAGCTCTATGAACCTGGCAGCTAAATATGCTATAAATTCAGTTGGATACATTGTAAATTTGGAGAGATTAAACTGAATTACTTTTCAATAAAGTTTAAAATTAAATTTATTCATTTAAGTATTTAAATTGTTATACTAATGTAGACGTAAAAGATATTAAAATGTTACGCTTCTAAGGCTAGTTGGATTAATTTATCGATTAAATCAGCGTAGGATAGGCCTGAAACCCCTCAAAGACGCGGATACATACTAATATTGGTAAAACCAGGAATAGTATTGATTTCGTTCAAATAGACTTCATCATCTAGAGTTAAGAACATATCGACTCTAGCAAAACCACGACATTCTAAAGATTTATATGCTTTTAAAGCAGTATCTTGAATTTTTTTGGTTTGAAATTTATTTAATTTGGCAGGAGCAATTAACTGAGCACCATCAGACTTAACATACTTATCAACATATGAATAGAACTCATCTTTAGGAATAATTTCACCAGGTAAAGAAGCAATTAACTTAGTATTGCCAAGAATAGAACATTCTATCTCTCTACCCTTTATGGCTTTTTCTAAGATAACTTTATCTTCATATTTAAAAGCTTCATTCAAAGAATCAATAAATTCTTTTTTATTATAGACTTTATTAATTCCAACGGATGAACCAGTATTAGCTGGTTTTACAAAAAAAGGAAGGTCTAAGATTTTTTTAATTTTCTCAAAACTTCAATCTTTAATTTCATGTTTTCTGAAACTTAAAAATTCAGCAGTTTTTATACCAGCTTCTTTAAAAAGCCTTTTTTCAATAACTTTGTCCATATTGATACAAGATCCCAAAACATCACTACCAACGAATTTAATTCCATAGAGTTTGAATAATCCCTGAATAGAACCATCTTCCCCATTCAAGCCATGGAAGATTGGAAAACAAACATCAACTCTAAGCATAGTTTTTGTTTGAATATCAAACAAAACTCCTTTTTTATCTTTTAGAATTAGATAAGTATTATGGAATTGTTTTAAATTCTTTTCAATTAATTTCTCATTGATCTCAAAATCGCTAGGAAGATGATATCAAGTACCAAACTTATCAATATATACTAAAATTAAATTGTATTTCTTCTTATCAATAGCTTTGATAATATTATTAGCTGAGAAGACAGAAACAGAATGCTCGCTAGATTGACCACCGAAAGCAATCAAAAGATTAATTTTGTTCATGATATAAATTTTAATTTAATATGGAAATATTTTAGCATAATTTTTAAAAATGTAAAACAAAGAAAAAGGAGAGAAACCACTAATGGCTTCCCTCCTCCATCGCCTTGCGAAGGCGTAGTGATTATAGGAGCCCACACCCGCAAAGGTGTGAGAAAAATACAGATGATACTAATGGCGACGAATGTCATTAGTACTCTCTGTTCTTTGTGCTGCAAAGATATCTCCATATAATGTACTCCTTTCATATTTAAGTATATATTAGTGTACCACAAATACATTAATTATGCAAATTTTTGAAAACAAAAAACTTGCCAGAGCGGCAGCCCTGGCAAGTTAAAATATTAAATTTAATACTTCCTTAATTAATAGTCATATTCTCTCATAGCGAGTTGAGCTTCAATAGAATTTTTAATTTCTATTGAGATAGCTACGATAAGTAGAATTGAAGTACCACCGATTTCAAAAGTAGTAACCTTGGTTAACTTTTGAAGTAACATTGGTAAAACAGCAATTAAACCAAGGAAGATAGCGCCAAACAAAGTGATCTTTGAAGATACTTTGGATAAGTGCGATACGGTATTTTCCCCTGGACGATAGCCAGGAATGAAACCACCATTCTTCTGTAAATTGTCAGAAATTTCTTTTGGTTCAAAAGTAATAGAAGTATAGAAGAAGGTAAACAAAAATACCAATACGAAGTATGCAATAGCATAAAAGTATTTGTTTTCAATCAATCCAGTCATGAATTTAGAAGCAGTAACTAAAAAGGTTAAATTTGTAGTTGCTAACATCTGACCAATTAAGGCTGGGAATGTTAAGATCGATAGCGCAAAGATAATCGGGATGACTCCTGCTTGATTAACTTTTAATGGTAAGAATGTTGTAACGCCACCATACATTTTGTTTCCACGAACATGTTTAGCATATGATACGGTTAAACGTCTCTCCCCTTCAGTTAAGTAGACAACAGCTACAATCATGATTAACATAATCAAGAGGAAGATAGCAACGCCAATCAACTGAGTTAAAGTTCGATAGGTCATGAATGTAGCAAAAATATCCTTTGGTAACTTAGTTACAATTCCCGAGAAGATAATTAAGGAAATACCATTACCTAATTTCTTTTCAGTAATTAATTCACCAATAAAGATGATAACAAAAGAAGCGGCAGTTAGTAGCAAAATATCTCGTCATAAGATAGCTTTGGAAGCTATAGTTATAATCTTTTGCATACGCAAGATGTTTAAGATACCGATAGCTTGTAAGACAGTTAAAGGTAAAGCTAAGTATTTAGTTCAATTCTCAAACTTTCTTCTACCCTCTTCGCCATTCTCATGGAAAGTTTCTTTTAATGAAGGCACAATGATAACAACTAATTGCATGATAATGGAAGCTGAGATATATGGGCTAACACCCAATAAAGCAATTGATAAGTTCTCGAAAGCGCCACCAGTAAAGATGTTAAACAAACCAAAAACTTTACTTTGAGATAAAAAGCTTTTGATCTGAGTAAGATCAACATCAGGAATAGGAATAGCAGCGATTAATCTAAAAACCAAAAGCAAGAAAAAAGTAATTAAAATATTTTTTCTCAACTCTTTGTTTTTAAAAAGTTTGATAAAATTTTTGATCATAATATATATTTATTGCTTGTTTTTAAAACAATCCGAAAAGTAGAATTTATTTACTAAATTCTACCTTACCGCCAGCCTTTTCGATCAAGGCTTGAACCCCTTTACTAACTTTACAGTTCTTAAAGAATAATTTTTTATCGATATTGGAAACAATACCAATGATTTTGAATTTATTGATTCTCTTTGGAAGAATTTTAATCTTCTTTAAAGATTCTAAATTGATATCAAAATTATCAGGACATTTTTGAATTAAAGTCTTTAATTGAATTTCAAAAATATCAACCTTCTTTACTTTATTCATGGAACCTCTCATCTTAGGCATACGCAATAACTGCTCCTTTAATTCAGAAGGAATCTTACGACCACCATGAGCGGTTTGGCCTTTGCCACCTTTACCACTGTAGGTACCACGTTTGCCACCACGGCCAATACGTTTGATTAATTTTGATTTTGTTTTTGGTTGTAAATTATGAATTTGCATTTTAATATATTTAAATATTAAATTAGTTTTCTTTTTCTTTACTCTCTTCAACTACCTCGACTTTGATATTTTTCTTTTTGTTCTCTAAGTTATATATTTTTCCAACATTCTTTAAAGCTTCAAAAGTAGCTTTACCGTTGTTGATAGCATTGTGAGAACCACTGAGAACTTTACAGGTAACGTTTTTGACACCAGCAAGAATCATGATATCTCGAACAACACCACCAGCGATAACTCCTTTACCAGCTTTGGCTGGCTTAACTAGAATACGGCTAGCACAGAACTTCCCTTCGGATTTGAATGGAATAGTATCTTTGACGATTGGAACGGTAACCATATTATTCATAGCAACTTTTTTGGCTTTATCAATAGCTTTAGGAACATCAACGCCTTTGGCAGTTCCTAAACCAACTTTACCCTTGTTATTACCTAAAAGCATTGTAACACTAAAGCTCATATGCTTACCACCAGCGGTAACACGAGTAACACGACGAATATCAGCAATCAATTGATCAAAATCAGCGTTCTTCTCGATTACTTTCATAAATGGAGCACGAGAACCTTCTTTCTTATCACCTTGACCAAAAGATTTCTTAGGACCAAAGCCAGATCTTTTTTTATTATCGTTTGTATTCATATTAATTAAAATTTAATTCCTAATTTACGTAATTCTTCAGCTAAGACTTTGACACGACCATGATATTTGAAACCACCGCGATCAAAAACAATTTCAGAAATATTTTTTTCTTGTAATTTCTTGAAGAGACTTTGAGCAACTAACAAACTCTTTTCGAGTTTTTTAGCTTTAGTTTCTTTCAATTCCAAGCTAGAAGCAGAAGCAATAGTATTGCCTAAAACATCATCGATAGCTTGAGCATAGATGTAGTTATTAGACTTAAAGACTGCTAAGCGAGGACGAGTGCTTGTGCCGGATATTTTAGCACGAATACGATGATGAACTCTAGCTCTTTTTTCTTTTGTAATTTTTGCGATATTTTGCATAATATATTAGTTAAAATTATTTTTTGATTAACCAGCTTTCTTACCACTTTTCTTAATGACTCTTTCATCACTATAGCGAATACCTTTCATGGAATATGGGTTAGTTTTTCTTTGGATACGAAGTAAAGCAGCAAAGTCACCAACAGATTTCTTGGAATTACCTTGAATTAAGATATTAGTCTTATCAACAGTAACAAGCAAATCTTTTGGAATAGCGATAGGTACTTGATGAGAATAACCAATGTTTAAGATAATATCATTACCTTTAACTTCAGCTTTGTAGCCAATACCTTCGATAATTAAGCGTCTTTCAAAACCAGTAGTTACACCAATAATACAATTGTTAATTAAAGCTCTTTGAGTTCCTCAGATAGCGAAATACTCGCGACCTTCTTTCAAAGGTTTTAAAACAATTTCGTTAGTATCAGTATTAATTTCTAAACCAACGTTTTTGTTAACATCACATAACAAAGTTCCCTTTGGACCAGTTACGGTTAAAACGTCGTTCTTAAAATCGACTTTGACACCTTCTAGAATTTTTATTGGTAGTTTGCCTATTTTTGACATAATATATAGTTTAAAAGATTTCGAATAAAACCTCTCCGCCGAGATTTTGTTTTTTAGCAGCTTTGGCCGACATTATACCTTTAGAGGTAGAAAGAATAACGGTTGATTGAGTTTTTGAATTAATGTCAGGATACTGAATATATACTCTCTTACTTGGCTTGGAAATACGTTTAACATCCATGATGTATGGAGTCTGATCTGTGCTGTATTTTAAAACAACTTCAATAGTAGATTTCTTGTCTTTGGTAGCAACAGAAAAATCAGCAATGTAACCTTCATTCTTCAAAACTTTTAGAATTTCTAATTTAATCTTAGAAGAAGGAACTAATACGATTTCCTTGCCTACCATAACGGTATTTTTGATGCGAGTTAGCATGTCGCTAATTGGATCGGTAATTGTCATATTGAATATTTATTATTAAATTATCAGCTAGCTTTTTTAACTCCAGGAATTTCTCCTTTGGAAGCTAATTCACGAAAACAGATACGGCACAAACCGAAATCTCTCATGTAGCTTCTTCTTCGACCGCACTTAAAGCAACGATTGACTTTGCGAGAGCTAAACTTTGGTGTTTTTTGTGATCTTGCAATTGCAGATGTTTTAGCCATAATATATTAATTAAGTTTATTTCTTAGCTTGGATTGGTTTTAAAGGAAAACCTAATTCTTCAAATAATTTGATCGACTTTTCTTTGGAACCAGTGTTAGTTACAAAAGTGATTTCAATTCCAAAGTTAACTTTGATAATATCGAGTGATAATTCTGGGAAAGCTGTCATTTCACGAATACCGATAGTTAAATTACCAGCTTTATCAAAATTCTTACGTTCAATACCTCAGAAGTCTCGAGTACGAGGCAATGTGATATTGATTAGTTTATCGATAAAGTCAGCCATCTTTTTACCACGTAACGTTACATTCAAACCAACGATAGTACCTTCGCGAAGTTTGAAACCAGCAATGGATTTCTTAGCTTTACAAGCTTTAGGTTTTTGACCAGTAATTCTAGCAAGCTTATCGGAAAATTCGGCAATCATCTTATCAGCGCCACCTTCGGCAACAGCAGTTAAGCGACCAATACCAGAATTTACACAAACCTTAGTGATTTTTGGAATAGAAAAATCGTTGTTGAGTTTGAATTCAGTTTTGAAAGCCTTTTCGGCTTTATTTTTATAGTTATCGGTATATGATATTTTCATAGTTAAAATTAATCTAATTTCTTATTACATTTTTTACAAATTCGAAACTTCTTATCTTTCTCGATTACATAGCCAACGCGAGTTGGTTTGTTGCAATGAGAGCAAACAAGAGCCACGTTAGAAACGTAAATTGGTTTGGCAATTTCAATTACTTGACCAACTTCCCCTTCTTTACGAGGTTTCTTATGCTTCTTACAAGTATTAAGACCTTCAACAATAACCTTGTTGGCTTTTGGAAGAGACTTAATGACCTTTCCTGTTTTGGAACGATCTTTACCCTTAAGAATCATAACCTTGTCGTTCTTCTTTATTTTTAATTTGTTTGTTTCAGTTTGCATAATATATATTTTATACTAATTCAGGTCCTAATTCGATAATTTTGTTAAAACCCATATCTTTGATTTCTCTAGGAATAGGTCCAAAAATACGAGTAGCGACCGGTTCTTTTTTATCATTAATTATAACAACAGCGTTGTCATCAAAACTAATGTAAGTACCATTTTTTCTTTTGAAGTTACGACGTTGGCGAACAATGATGCACTTTACAACATCTTTCTTTTTAACAGTTTTTCTAGGCTTGGATGTCTGAACCGAAGCGGTAATAGTATCACCGATTTGGCCATAACGACGATAGTGTCCACCCATGATTTGAATACATCTAACGGTTTGGCCACCACTATTGTCAGCTACTTTTAAGATTGAACGTAATTGGATCATAATAACAAATTAAGTAATTTAAGTTAATTATACACTAGAAAACCAATATTTTCAAGAGCAAAGCTATTTTAGTTTGGTAACAACTATTCAGCTTTTGTCTTTGGAGATTGGTCGTGTTTCTTCGATGATAACTTTGTCGCCGGTTTGAAACAAATTCTCAGGATTGTGAGCTTTATATCTTTTGGAAGTCTTATAGTATTTGTGATAAAGGGGGTGTTGTTTTAATCTGGTTACTTCAACCACAGCAGTCAACGCCATTTTGGTTGACACGATTATTCCGCTGAGTTGTCTTTTTTGGACTTTTACAATATTCATAAAACAGATTTATTGATAAATTATTTTTTATTAATAATAGTTAGGATACGAGCGATAACTCTCTTAGTATTGCCGATCTCCTTAAAGTTCTTAACTTTGCCGAAACGGTTATTTAAAATTAAAGTATTTAATTTTTGTTTGCTTTCAGCAAGTAAAGTTAATAAGCTTTTGGAATCTTTGTTTTTTAGTTCTTGAGTTTTCATAAAAGCTATCGTTTAATAGTTTTTGTTTTAAAAGGAAGTTTGTAACCGATTTGTTTCAATGCATTTAAGGCATCAACTTCAGGAACACCACCTAATTCAAATATGACGCGACCAGGTTTGACTTGAAATACATAATGATCAACATCACCCTTACCGCCACCTTGACGTTTTTCGGGAGGACGTTTGGTAACTGGCTTATCAGGGAAAACGCGAATTCAGATCTTACCACCTTTACGAATAAAACGAAGCAAGATACGACGAGCGGATTCGATTTGGCGACTAGTAATTCTTTTATTTTCCAAGCTAGCAATACCAAAGGTACCGTATTCGAGATTTAAACCACGACATTCAAAATCACGGCCTAATCTTCTTCCCTTTTGAGCTTTACGATATTTGGTTCTTTTTGGAGTAAGCATGTTAAATAGTTAATTAATTATTATATGAGTTATTGATTGTTAGAATTCTTTTGACCTTGGGCTTGTTTCTTCGTTGCTTTAAAGACTTCACCTTTGTAGATTCAGACTTTGATACCAATCTTTCCATAAGTACAACGAGTAAAGACAGTTCCATAGTCAATAACAGCTCTTAAAGTATTTAAAGGCAATTTGCCATCTTTGACCCAGTCAGATCTAGCGATATCAGCGCCATCTAAACGACCAGTAACAAAGATCTTAGCACCTTTAGCTTCGCGATTGGACATGATACGCTCTAAGTACTTCTTGATTGTCTTTCTATATGGAATTCTTTTTTCAATGTCATCACGAATATCAAAAGCAACAATTTGAGCTGATAAAAATGGCTTTCTAACTTCTTCGATATTTATGCTAATGCTATATTTATCAGTAATTTTATTTTTCTTTCTAAACTTATTTAAACTTTTTTCTAGAGTTTTTTTGATTTCGTCTAACCCTTCACCATTGTGTTTTATGATCATACCAGGTTTAGAAGTAAAAATAACAACATTAGTTCTATCACCTTTTCTTTCGATCTCGACAGTTTGGTAATGAGCCTTTTCAAGAATTACTTCTAATTCTTTACGGATCAATTGATCTTCGGCTAATTTTCAAGGAAAATTGCCAAGGTCAAACCAGCGAGAAGTTCAGTTCCTATTAATTCCTAATCTTTTAATTGTTGGGTTGATATGTTGAGCCATATTATATTAATTATTTTGGTTATTAGTTAATGACTTTTCTTTGAATGATATTCTTTGTATTTCCTTTCTTAGACTTAACTTGAGATTTCTTATGAGATTCTTTGGTTGTAGTAGTATTCTTACGAACTTTAGTTACTTTCTTAGTCTTGTCTACTTGAATAGTCTTAATATGTTTTTCGTCAATTGGTTTTAAAACTAAAGTAACGTGACAAGAGCGATGACGAATGACATAGGCCGAACCTCTAGCTCTAGGCATACTTCGTTTTAGTGTTGGTCCATCAGTAACATTCGTTCTAGCGATATATAAATCTTTAGGATCAAGGTGAAAATTATTGATAGCATTAGCCTTAGCTGATTCTAACAATTTTAAGATATCGACACCGGATCTTTTTAAACTATATTTTAATTGATGTTCGGCTTTTTCAATACTTAAACCCTTGATAAGGCCAGTAACTAGTCTGACTTTTCGAGGAGCGATTCTAAAGTATTTTAACGACGCAGTAATTTCCATAGTATAATATTAAATTTATATATAATTATTTCTTAGCTGGTGGTTTACCAGGAGCTTTTTCAGCAGTCTTTTGTAATTTACCACCATGTTTGATGAACTTACGAGTTGGTGAAAATTCTCCTAACTTGTGACCTACCATTTCTTCTACAACATTGACATTGTGAAAAATCTTACCATTGTGAACTGCGAAAACAAAACCAACCATTTCAGGAGTGATTGTTGAGACGCGAGCTCAAGTCTTGATAGGATCTTTATCACCAATTTGTTTTTTGGCAACTTTGATCATTAATTTTTCATCTACATAAGGACCTTTTTTGATTGAACGAGACATAGTATTATGTGTTAGTTATTATTAAAGTTATTTAGACTTCTTAGAACTTTTACGACGAGAGACAATGAACTTATTAGAATATTTATTTGCCTTTCTTGTCTTTCTTCCACCAGTTACATTTCCTCAGATATCTTTTGGACGTTTGGTTCCACGAGGATGTTTACCTTTACCACCACCATAAGGATGATCACAAGCGTTCATAGCTGAACCACGAACTGTTGGACGAATACCTTTATGACGATTACGACCAGCTTTACCAATTGAGATTAAATTGTGTTCAATGTTAGAGACTGGACCGATAGAAGCAAAACATTTGCTTTGAACCTTTCGAACTTCACTTGAAGGCATCTTTAAGTAAGCATAATTCCCTTCTAAACCAACCATGGTTAGATAAGAACCAGCACTACGAGCTAAACGACCACCTTCTTCTGGTTTGATTTCAACATTGTGAACTTGAGTACCACTTGGAATATTTACTAATTGTAAACGATTACCAGGAGTTAAAGGAGCACTATCATCACATAAGATTTGATCACCAGCTTTGATTCCTTCAGGAGCTAAGATATAGGTACGAAAACCATTCTTAAACAGAATTAAGGCAATGAAAGCAGTTCTATATGGATCATATTCAATAGCTTCTACGAAGGCAGGAATTCCTTTATGGATTTGACCAAATTCAACGGAACGATAATTCTTTTTAACAGCTCCGCCTTTGTGTCTTACCGAAATCTTACCACTGCTACTTCTACCTTGAGCAGGTTTGTAACCTTTAGTCAAAGCTTTGTGTGGTTCTTTCTTAGAAAGAACGGTACGATCGATATCGATATGATGTCTTTTTGTTGGTGTTGTTGGATTATATTTTTTCATATTATATTGCTAAATCAATTTTATAACCTTGTTTAAGAGTAACAATGGCCTTTTTATAGCCGCCTTTACGAGTGAGAGCTTGTCTAGCCCCTAAACGCTTAGGACTAACGGAAAGAAAAATCATATTTACATTCGCAACTTTTACTTTGTAAGTCTTTTCTACTAATTGCTTAACAATAATTTTGTTAGCTCTTTTCAAAACTAAGAAAACATATTTGTTTTGGGCAGCTAAAGCATTGGACTTTTCAGTAATGTAAGGTTGAATGTAAGTATCAATATTGGAAACTTTGATATTTTCAGTTACAGGTTTTTCAACATCAGATGATACAACTTTCTTTTCTTCTTTTTTTACAGTTTTTTTACCGAATAAAGGTGACATATAATCGTTTTAAGATTTTTTAATAAGTAAGTTTTCTAAATTTGGAATAGCGTCTTTTAAGATAATAACATGTTTGTAATTCAATAAAGTTACTAAGTCTATTGAACTATCTAAAGTAACATAGGCAAAAGGTAGATTTCTAGAAGCACGGATCAAAGCTTTGTTAGCAGCATCAACGATGATGTAGGCTAAGCTATTATTCTTCTTCTTGATATCAACAAAGTTCTTAAGAACTAAATTCATATCTTTAGTCTTGCTATCTTTGAGATCAATCTTATCAATGATAACTAATTCATTATCTTTGACTTTGGAACTCAAGATCATAGCTAAAGCTTTTTGTCTCATCTTCTGATTGATAACTTTAGTGAAGTTAGCTTCGTTTTGTTTTGGTCCGAAGGTAACACCACCATGTCTTCAGATTGGAGAACGAGTTGATCCAACACGAGCTCTACCAGTTCCTTTTTGTTTTCAAGGCTTTCGGCCACCACCAGAAATCTCGGAACGGTCTTTAGTACAAGCTAAAGGTTTGCGACGATTGCTTAACATTGAAGTGTATACTTGGTAGACAGTATCAGAGTTAAACTTAACATCGAAAATCTTAGCATTAAGATCAATTTGTTCTATTACTTCGTTTTTTTGATTTTTAACATCGAATTTCATAATATTTATTTATTAGAAGTGATTTTAAGAAGTGTTCCTTGTCTTCCAGGAATGGATCCTTGAAGAAATATTAAATTGTTTTCTCTATCAATACGAGCAACTTTAACATGAATCATAGTATAAGTATCGCCACCAGTACGGCCAGCCATACG
>CAZUBO010000016.1:14505-16302 GCA_964618955.1 uncultured Candidatus Saccharibacteria bacterium
TTCATCAGGCAATTGGGTCATTTTTATTTTTTCGGCTAGTATAAAAGACATGTTTTAGTTATTTAAAATTAATAAATTGGTAAAGAAAATTTTCAAAAGGCGTGTCACCAAAAAACTGAGAAAACTCAGTTTTTTAGGTTTTTAGGCCTTAATTTCCGCCTCAACACCGGCTGGTAAGTTTAAACTTGTTAAAGATTCTATAGTTTTGCTATTAGAATTCAAAACATCGATTAATCTCTTGTGAACACGGATTTCAAATTGTTCTTGGGATTTCTTCTTGACGAAAGTAGCACGATTGACTGAGTATTTCTTCTTTTCAGTAGGAAGTAATATTGGGCCAACGATATTTGCACCACTTCGGATTACAATCTCAATAATTTGTTTGCAAGAATTGTCAATCAAATGATGATCATAGGATTTTAGACGAATTCTAATCTTTGATTTTTCTTTTTTATCTAAGGTACTATTTGTCATTATAGAATAATTTAAGTTTAAGCAATAATTTTTGTTACGACACCAGCACCGATAGTCTTGCCACCTTCACGGATAGCAAATCTAAGGGTTTCTTCTAGCGCAACAGGTACTATTAATTTGACTTTGAAAGTTGCAGTATCACCAGGCATAACCATTTGGACACCTTCGGCTAAAGCAACATCACCAGTAACATCAGCAGTACGAATAAAGAATTGAGGTTTGTAACCAGTGAAAAATGGAGTATGTCTACCACCTTCATCTTGGGATAATACGTAGACCTCAGCAAAGAATTCGGTATGTGGAGTAACTGAGCCAGTCTTGGCAACAACTTGTCCACGACGAATGTCTTCTTTCTTAATACCACGGAGTAATAAACCAACATTATCACCAGCTTGAGCATCTTCCATGCTCTTGTTGAACATTTCAACGCCAGTAACAACAGTCTTGAAAGTCTTGTCATAACCAATGATTTCGGCTTCGTCATTAACTACGACTTTACCTCTTTCGATTCTACCAGTAACAACAGTTCCACGTCCTTCGATAGTGAAAATGTCTTCGATTGGTAATACGAATGGCTTGTCAGTCTCACGAACTGGAGCTGGGAAATAGGTATCAACAGCGTTTAATAAGTCAATAATTGGCTTAGCTTCTGGACTATTGTAATCAGTAGCCTCTAAAGCTTTTAAGGCTGATCCACGGATAATTGGGATTTCATTACCTGGGTAATGATATTTGGTCAATAAATCACGGATTTCAGCTTCTACTAATTCGATTAATTCAGGGTCAGAAACCATGTCGCATTTGTTTAAGAATACAACTAGGTTAGGAACACCGACTTGATAAGCAAGTAAAATGTGTTCACGAGTTTGAGGCATAGGACCATCAGCAGCTGATACAACTAAGATTGCACCGTCCATTTGAGCGGAACCGGTAATCATGTTCTTAATGTAGTCAACGTGACCTGGACAGTCGATATGAGCATAATGACGGGTGTCAGTCTCATATTCGGAGTGATGGACGTTTATAGTAATACCACGAGCCTTTTCCTCTGGGGCTTTATCAATATCATCGACGGTAACAGCCTTTTTAGATGTATCCTTCAAATGAAGAACATTTAAAATAGCGGCTGTTAAAGTGGTTTTACCATGATCAACGTGACCAATGGTACCAATATTCATATGTGGCTTGGAGCGCACAAATTTTTCTTTTTCTGCCATGATTATTTTTTAATATTTTTTTATAAAAATTATTAGTTGAAAGTATTCAACCAAACTTAATAGGTTTTATTAAGTTTTTATAGGCAACGATATATTAGCGCATTTT
>CAZUBO010000017.1:0-15392 GCA_964618955.1 uncultured Candidatus Saccharibacteria bacterium
AAGCTATGTACTATGATGCGTCAGGAACAGACTATATCTCAACTCCGAGTTTTGCTATACCTGATACAGGAGTTATTACTATAGAGGCGTGGATGAAGAGTGAACTGAATGTTACGGCATATCAAACAATAATGGGCGAAAATGTCGAAACCCTTCCTAATCAGTTTATTTATATTGACAGGAATGCAAATAATAATTATTTACGATATATCTACAATAATTCCACTATTATAGCTACCACATCTTTTACCACTTTTTTTACAGGACTAGATAATCAATGAATACATATAGTAACGGTTTGTGATTATGCTAATAAAACATTAAAAGTTTACAGAAATGGAATGCAGTTTGGGGCTACTCAAACTCTTACTGGAACTCCATTATTCCCATCAACTAGCAGAGTAAAATATATTGGCGCTTTTAGTTCTGGGTCCTTTAAACTTGTTAATGGTTCTCTAGATGAAGTAAGAATATATAATAGAGGATTGAGTGCGGAAGAAGTAGCCCAGCATTATACTTCTACAAAAGGTGAATTTAGCTTATAATTTTGTTGTTTTTTAATCGTTTTTTTGCTATACTTTAATTAATAATAAACAAATATTATGGGAAGACTTATAGTTCTAAATTGAAAGCAATTTCCAGATACTAAAGAACAGGCTGAAGTATTTTTGAACGGGATAGCTAGTTTAGTCAAGAAGAATAAACTAGAATCTGTGTTTAAAGATAATCAGGCAGTCATATTGGCTCCGTATACCTTTATTGATGTTTTGGTCCAGAAGTTGGATAAGAATATCGATATTGGAGCACAGGATGTATCTAGATTCAATCAAGGAGCCTTTACGGGAGAAATATCTAGTAAGATGTTAAAGTCTTTAGGAGTCAAGTATGTTCTAGTTGGACATTCGGAAAGAAGATTGAATTTTAAAGAATCTAATACTGATATTAATTCAAAGATTGCTAATTGCTTACATTACAATTTAAAGCCAATAGTATGTGTAGGTGAGAATGTTCGATCAAAGACTGAGACTTCTAATAGTTTTAGAGTTAAAAAGATTGTATTCACCCAATTGAATGAATGTTTGAAAGGTTTGAAGGAAGATGATATCAAAGATGTTGCAATTGCTTACGAACCAGTTTGGGCTATTAGTAGTGTTCCGGGAAGTAGAGTCGCTGAAGTTGATGATGTTGAGATTATGATTATAAATATACGATTCTGATTGGAGACTCGATTTGGAAAAGAAATCTCTAAAAAAGTAAAAATATTATACGGAGGGTCGATAAATAAAGATAATATTTTGGATTTCAAATCTATCTTAATTAATGATGGGTTTGTGATCGGGAAGGCGAGCACTAATTTAAAAGAATACAGTGCATTATTAACAAATTTAAAAAAATTAAACTAATATATTATGAATTTTACAAAACAACCTTTTAAATGCATAGCTATCTTATTAAGTATTGCAATTATGTTTGCTTTAGTTTCTTTTGGTTTTTATCAAATGGTAAAGTCTGAGAATGAAGCTTCACAAGGCAGAACTACAACTTTATCAGCTGAAGGCAAAGTAACGGTTATTCCTGATATTGCTAAGATTAGTTTCTCAGTAATATTAGAGAATACTTCAATTGAAAAATTAACCAATGAAAGTAATTTGAAAATGCAAAAAGTCATTGATTTTCTAAAATCAGTAAATGTTAAGGAGAAGGATATCAAGACTACAAATTATAGTCTATACCCAGTATATGAAGAGAAATGTTTTAATGACAATTCTGGGTTTAGAAGATGTAATAGTGTTTTAATCAAATACAAATTAGATCAAAATGTTGAAGTCATAATTCGTGACTTTACTAAGATTGATGCTATTGTTGGCAAAGTTGCTGAATTTGGAGTAAATAATATTTCAAATTTGAGTTTTGCAATTGAAGATGCTGAAAAAGTTCAGAATGAAGCTAAAATTCAAGCAATTAAAAAAATTACTGATAGAGCTAATGAAATTTCAAAAGCTACTAATGTTAAATTCGGAAGAATTATTAATATATCAGAAAATTACAATAACTACGGTGGATATAGATATGATGCTGTATCTTCAATGAAGGCGGTGGCTCCTGCTATGGAATCAGCTCCAGCACCAATAGAAGCTGGATCAAAAGATGTTACTGCTACCGTATCAATAACTTTTGAACTTAAATAAATTCTATGGATTTTAAGCTAATTGATAGCAAAAAAATTAAAGATAAGAAAGTTATAGTTAGATTGGATTTAAATTCTCCAGATGCTGATAAAATGCATTATCGGTTTTTAGCTACTAAGGAGACTATATCTTTTTTGATGAAGAACAAGGCCAAAACAATTATTGTTTTGGCCCATTTGGGGCGTCCAGAGAGTGACAAGCATAGTATGAAGATTAATAACTTTGATTACTATAACGAAAAATTAAGTTTAAAAGTTTTTAAAAGTATTTTATCAAAACTATACAAGACGAAGATCTTCTTTTTGAAGTATAGTGTAAGTGACGAAAGATTTTTAAAGTATTTTAAAGCTAAGAAATTACCGAGAATTATTTTATTAGAAAATATTCGTTTCTATAAAGGCGAAGAAAATAATGATTTAGAATTCATTAAGAAGATTGCTAATGTCGGTGATATTTTTATTGATGAAGGTTTTTCAGTAAGTCATCGATTGGTTGCTAGTAATAGTGCGATAACTAAGATACTACCAACTTACTATGGTTTTAATTACATCAATGAAATTAAGAATTTAGATAAGATTATTGAAAAATCTTTAGGGAATTTAGCCGTTATCATTGGTGGAGCGAAAATCAAAGATAAATCCGAATTACTATTTAAATTCATAAAGCATAGTAAATGTGTTTTGATTGGAGGAGGAATTGCTAATACTTTTATTAAGAATATGGGTTTTGAGATTGGTAAGTCATATTATGATGAAGGAGCAATGACTAATGCTTCAAAATTAATTTTTGATAATATTATGTTACCAATGGATTTTAAAGTTTTGGATAGTAAAGGGAATGTTAAGACTAGAATGAGTTCGGATGTGGAAGTCGGAGATAAGATATTAGATGTTGGTCCTTTAACTATTCAACAATTCATTGGAAAAATTAAAGATAATAAGTATGTATTTTGAAATGGACCATTAGGATATATTGAAGATGAAAGATTTAGTACGGCTACAAAAGTAATACTTGAATTTATCAAGAATGATAAACAAAGAAAATATATATTGGGGGGAGGTGAGACTTTGGATTGTATTACAAAGTATGAACCAAGTATTTTTAAACAAAGTAATGTGTTTGTATCAACGGGTGGTGGAGCAATGTTATGATATTTAAGCAAAAAAATTAAAAAATAACATGGAAGTATATTTTGAACAGTATCAAAACAATGATATTCTATTGATAAAGAATGGTCCGAAGATGAAGGATCGAGATTTAATTTTTATGGATTTAGAGACTACAGGGTTAAAGATTGACCACGAAATTACTGAGATTGGATGATTGCGTGTTGATTCAAAGACTTTAATCGTGAAAGAAGAGTTTGATATCAAGATAAAACCAGAGCATTTGGAATTAGCGGATGAGAAGGCATTAGAAATTACTCAATACAGTGAAGAGAATTGGAAGAACGCGGTAAGTATTGAAGAAGCTATGAAGATATTTATTGATAAGTGTTCGGGGTGTGTATTATGTGGATACAATTTTTTCTATGATTGAGCTTGGCTATATCATACACTAAATAAGTTAGGAGCTTTTAATCCACCATTCTATTATCATAAGCTAGATGTAATGTCGATGGCATATTTAATTCTGAAAGATGATTTGACGATTGAGAATTTTAGTTTGAGTGATTTATGTAGATATTTTGATATACCTAGAGACAATTGCCATAGCGCTCTATATGATGCAAGATTTACATTTGAAGTATATAAAAGACTGTGTGAAAAGAGTCAGAGAATTTAATTAAAAAATTAAAAAGCAAATATGTCGAATAAAAACATACCTAAAATTGAAAAAAGAGAAGGGCCAATACAAAGAACTTTGGTTATGTTAAAACCCGAAGCCATTAAAAGGAATAAATATTTATATATTATAAAAGATTTTAAGAAGGCAGGTTTAAAGATTGTCACTATGAAAAATGCCGAGTATAGTAAAGAAACTATTAAGAAGATGCGAGAAGGCAGTCCTAATAGTGAATTTATTGAGTGAATAGCAGAACATTTATCAAAAGGACAAGTACTGGTCATGATTCTTGAAGGAGAGAATGCAATTAAAAAAGCTCGAAGCTTGTGTGGTAAAACGGATTCGTCTCAAGGCTCTAAAGATGAGTTGCGACACAAGTATTTTGGGAATGATTCTTTAGATAAAGCTGATGCAGAAAATAGAGATATTGATAATGGTATACACATAGCTGATAGTGAAGAACATGCCAAATATGAAGCAGGGGTATTGGATATAGATATCAACAAGGTTTTAAATGAATAAAATGAAGAAAATAAATATTTTTACAGATGGTGGGTCTAGGAACAATCCAGGTAATGCGGCAGTTGGAGTTGTGATTAATGAATTCAAATTCAAACAATACATTGGAATTAAGACTAATAATGAAGCTGAATATGAAGGAGTTATTCTAGCATTACAAAAGTTAAAAGAATTGTTTTCTAAAGAAGAATTAGATAATTCGGAGATTGTTTTTCATTTGGATTCAGAATTAGTTTGTAAACAAATTAATAGACTATATAAGGTGAAAGACGAAAAATTACAATTACTATTCTTAAAGGTATACAATCTAAAGATGGATTTAAAGAATGTTAAGTTTATTCATATTTGAAGAGAATTGAATAAAGTTGCTGATGCTTTAGTGAATGAAGCTTTGGACGAGAAAGAAGGCAAGAATTAAATATGGAATACAAAATTATACGATCTAAAAGAAAAACAATCTCTTTGTTAGTTGATGAAGTGGGGGATTTGATAGTTCGAGCGCCAATAAAAACGACGGATTCATATCTAACTGAGTTGATTTCTAAAAAAATGAATTGAATTTTGAAAAAACAAAATGAAGTTTTGAAGAAAGGAAAATTTAAAGAAAAAGAATTTGTTGATGGGGAAGAGTTTTTGTATTTAGGAAGTAAGTATATATTAAAAATAATTGGTTGTTCGAAGATTGAATTAGACAAATATTTGTTTTTTCCTAAGAAATATTTGAAAAAAGCTAAGGTTGAAATTACAAAATGATACAAAAAAGAAGCTTTAAATGTTTTTGAGGAAAGAATGAAAATATATAGTAAAATGACTGGGTGGAAGTATACAAGTCTAACTTTATCAAATGCTAAAAGACAATGAGGGGTTTGTGATAATAGAAGAAGAATTAAATTGAATTGAAGATTGATTATGTCACCTTTAGAAATTATTGATTATGTAGTGGTTCATGAACTGGCGCATATCATACAGCCTAATCATTCAAGAAAGTTTTGATTGAACGTAGAGAGTGTAATACCGAATTACAAATTAAAAAGAAAATGGTTAAAAGACAATAGTAAATATTTAAATATTTAAAATGGATGAATTATTCGAAAAATTAAAAAGATGAAGAAAATTCGCAGCTGACAGAGAAGGAATTGAAATCTTTCGAGTTGTTTCAAATAAAACTTTAGAAGAGTTGGCTGAGAAAAAGCCAAAAACTAAAGAAGACCTTCTTTTAATTAATGGAATTAAAGAAAAGAAATTCGAAAAGTACGGTATGGAATTGTTGAAGATTATGCTGGGAGAGAATATTGAAAAAGTTGAAGTTAAGAATGATAACAAAGTCTATAGTATTAGTGAATACTTGGGGTATTTGAATAGTGAATTTTACAAATACAAATCTAGAGTTAAGGGTGAAGTTAATAGTTTTAAAATTCAAGGTAGTGCTATATATTTTTCAATTAAGGATTCAAAGAGTGAAGGCGTTATGGATTGTTTTATGTGGTTAAGGAATTATGAACTATGTAGTATTGAAATAGAGATTGGTATGGAAATTATCGTTGATGGAGCTCCAAGTATCTATGCTCCTAGTGGAAGATTCAATTTTCAAGTAAATACAATTGAATTAGTAGGAGAAGGAGCTTTGAAATTAGCTTATGACAAGTTGAAGAAGAAATTAGAAGATGAAGGATTATTTGATATCGATAGGAAAAAAGAAATTCCAGAATTAATACAGAAGATTGGATTAATTACGTCGGAAACTGGAGCGGTAATTCATGATTTTTTAAATAACATTGGAAAGTATGGATTCCAAATTAAGTTTTTTGATTCTAGAGTTGAAGGTCAGTTAGCTACAGCTGATTTAATAAGAGGAATTAAATACTTTGAGAATCAAGATATCGATGTTCTGATAATTATTCGAGGAGGAGGAAGTTTGGAAAGTTTACAAGCTTTTAATAACGAAATTCTAGTTAGAAGAATTTCTAAATTTCCAAAGCCAGTTATCTGTGGTATTGGGCATGATAAAGATATTCCATTATGTGCTTTGGCTGCTGATCTATTAGTCTCTACGCCAACAGCGGTAACGATTACATTAAATAAATCGTGAGATAATTTAATTAAAGACTTTGATATTTATCAAAGGAATTTGATAAATGAATATTCTAATGTTTTGGAACGAAATACGTATTTGATAGATTCTTTGGGCTCTAAATTATTAAAAGCCTTTAATACTATTCATAATTTCTTTGAGAATTTTAGGAATAAAATACAGAATTATCTAATGAAGATCGAATATGTAATAAAAGATAATAAACAACTAATGAGGGAAGAATTAATAAGGATGCTAAGCAAGATGAATGAAGCAATAAAGAATCAAATGAAAATAATTGATATTTTAGATAACAATCTGAAATTAGCTGATCCGAAAAGGCAATTGAAATTAGGCTATAGCATTGTTAGAATTAAAGACAAGGTTTTGAAGAGCAAAACTCAAATTAAAGTCGATGATGAATTGGAGATTTTTTTGAATGATGGGACAATTAATACAAAAATTAATAAAATAAATTAAAAAAAGATCATGGCAAAAAATATATTTAAAGATTCAATCAAAAAATTAAAAGAGATTGTTGAATGGTTTGAGAATCAGGAAGAGGTTGATGTGGAATTGGGACTAGAAAAGGTCAAAGAAGGAGCAGTTTTGATTAAGGAAAGCAAACAACAATTGAAAGACATTGAGAATGAATTCGAAAAAGTCAAAAATGAATTGAATAATGAGGAATAAAATATATATGATTTAAGTGTCGAAAAACCCTTGGTTCTAATGACGAATTAAGGGTTTTTTGATGTTGCATTTATTTTGTTTTTTTGCTATAATTAGAGCGTTAATAAAAAGAATTAAAACAAAAAACATGAACATATATCAATATTTAGCTCAATTAAAATTCTTGGAAAATCCAAAGGTATTTTTTCCAATGCTAGTCTGAATTATCTTTTGAAAAGGTATGGCTTTATGAAAGGCGGCTGATAAAAAAGAAAGAATTTGATTCTGATTATTGATGTGTATTAATACCTTAGGAATATTAGAGATTTGTTATCTCTTTGTATTTTCAAATCCTAAGAATAATTTTAAAGGTTTAAAAGACAAATTCATTAAAAAGAATTTTAAAAATAACGAGGTAATCACTGTTGAACCAATTGAAGAGAATACTACTCAAGAATAAATATTTTTTAGTCGGAATTTTTTAAAAAAATATTAAATTGAAGTATTATGCGAAATTTTAAGATATCAAATATTACTAAAATACTTTTAGCTTTTGTAGTTATCAATATTTTTTTTGTATGCGTAAATGTATATTTTCCTAACCAAACATCAGCTTTTGCAAAAGTTAATTTGCAAAAGATGTTTTTATGACCATTAAATCAAGTTCCAGGAGCCAGTAATAATATTACTAATATCTCTTTACATGAGATTGGTAATGAAAAGCCAGTGTATCAGGAGAAGATTGATTATGAGCAAAGGATTATTAATGTAGTTAAGGATGCTGATCAGTCAGTGGTTAGTATTGTAGCTAGTAAGAATTTACCCGTAATGGATAATTATACCATGAATCCTTTCGATATGTTTAATGGTGGTACTTTAGATCCTTTTAATTTCTATTTCAATATTCCTGACAAGGCACCAAATGTAACTCCAAAATATGAAAAGCAAGAAGTATCTTCTGGCAGTGGATTTATCATTACTAATGATGGGTATATTGTTACTAACAAACATGTAGTGTCTGATTTAAAAGCTGAATACGTGGTATTTTTGAATGATGGAACCAAATACAATGCTAAAGTTATTGCTCAAGACCCATTAGAAGATTTTGCTTTGCTAAAGATTGAAGCTTCAAATTTGAAAGCTTTGTCATTGGGAAATTCAGATTCATTACAATTAGGTCAAAGCGTAATTGCTATTGGTAATGCTTTGGGAGAATTTCAAAATACAATTAGTGTTGGAGTTATCTCAGGTTTAAACCGAAGTATTACAGCTTCAGGTGGTAATACCAAGGCTGAGAAGTTAACTAATTTATTGCAAACTGATGCGGCTATTAATCGAGGTAATTCAGGCGGACCATTATTAAGTTTGAATGGTAAGGTTATTGGTATGAATACTGCAATAGTTGCTTCGGCTCAGAATATTGGATTTGCAATTCCAATTAATAAAATTAAAACTACAATTGAACAAGCAGTAAAGACAGGTAGAATTACTGTTCCATTTATTGGAGTATACTATGTTCAACTAGATAAGATACAAGCTGAGACTAGAAAGTTAGATGTTGATTATGGTGCTTTATTAGTTTCAGATCAAGGAGCTAGTGCAATACTAAAAGATTCTCCAGCTCAAAAAGCAGGCTTAAAGGAAGGTGATATTATTCTAACTGTAAATGGTGAGAAAATTACTTCTAAAAGTCCGTTATCAAGTGTGGTTAGAAAATACAAGCCTAATGAAACTATTGTTTTGGAAGTTAAGCGTGGTAAAGAAACTATGAAGATAAATTTAATTTTAGGAACTAAATAAAAATTTAAAATTCTAACGATGAGACCAAAATTTAATATGAAGGCCCAAGAGGCGCTAGAAAAAGCTCAAAATATTATTACTGAATATGGCCATTCAGAATTGAAGGCTTTGCATTTGCTATTAGCATTACTCATTCAAGGTGATAGTGTGGTTGAGATAGTGCTAGATAAGATGAATGTCAATTTTGATAATATAATTAAAGAGATCGAAGTTAAATTAAGCGCAATGCCACACGTAATTAATAATGATATTGGAATTGGTCAGGTGCTATTATCTCAAGAAATAATATCAGTGTTTGAAAAGGCAGAGAAATTTAGTAAGGAAGAGAATGATGAATATATTTCGGTTGAACATTTGTTATTGGCCTTAATTGAAGTCAAGAGTGAGGCAAAGACTATATTATTAAATTTCAATGTGAATTTTGATATTGCTAGAAATCTAATGATTAATGTAAAGAAAGAAAATCCAATGGATGAAGAGAAGGGTAATGTCGGATACAAAATTTTGGAAAAGTATAGCCAGAATTTAACAGAAAGAGCTAGACAGGACAAACTGGATCCATTGATTGGTAGAGAGAATGAGCTAGAGAGAATTATGCAGATTCTCTCTCGAAGAATGAAGAATAATCCAGTATTACTAGGTGAGCCAGGAGTTGGTAAGACAGCAATTGTCGAAGGTTTAGCTCAAAGGATTGTTAAGAAGGAAGTTCCAGAGAATTTGAAGAATAAAGAAATTTTATCTTTAGATATCGGAGCTATGATTGCCGGAACTAAATTCCGAGGAGAATTTGAAGAGAGATTAAAGAATGTATTAAAAGAGATAAAACAAAATGAAGATAAATACATTATCTTTATCGATGAATTACAAACTATTGTGGGAGCTGGAGCTTCGGAAGGCTCTATTGATGCTTCGAATTTATTAAAGCCAGCATTATCTCGAGGAGAGATGAGATTGATTGGAGCGACAACCTATAAAGATTACAGAGATTCAATTGAAAAGGATCCAGCTTTGGAAAGAAGATTCCAGCCGGTTACAATAGATGAACCAAGTATTGAAGACGCTATTACAATACTTAGAGGATTGAAAAACAAATACGAAGTATTCCATGGAATTAGAATTTCGGATGATGCGATAAAGGCAGCTGTTAATTTATCGGTTCGATATATTCCAGAGAGATTCTTGCCGGATAAAGCAATTGATTTGATTGATGAAGCTGGGTCCAGTTTGAAATTACAAATGAATAGTACGCCAAGCGAGATAGCAGTAATTCAAAAGAGAATTCGAACTTTAGAAATTGAGTTTGAAGCTATTAAGAAAGAGACTGGTATCGGGTTCAAGAACCGAGTTAAGGAAATTCAAAAAGAATTAAAAGACTTAAAAGAAAAAGAAAAAGTTTTGAGTGAGAAATGAACTTCTGAAAAAAGTTCGGTAGTTGATGTTCATGAATTGAAAAAACAAATAAATACTTTAGAGAAGGAAGCTGAGAAGTATGAGAATGAAGGCAACTTAGAAAAGGTAGCCGAAATCATGTATGGTCAAATACCAGCAATCGAAAAAGAAATTAAAAGAATGGATAAGGTATCCAAGAATAAAGTAAAATCTCAATTCATAAAGGAAGAGATTGATGCTTTAGATATTTCTAAGATCATTGCTAGATGAACTGGAGTACCAGCTGATAAGATGTTAGAGAATGAACAAGAGAAGATTAAGAATATCCGTACAATCCTAAAAGAAAGAGTTATTGGACAAGACGAAGCTATTGAGGCTATTTCTAGAGCAATGATAAGATCTCGAGCTGGAATTAGTGACGAAGACAAACCTATTGGTTCGTTTATGTTCTTGGGCCCTACTGGGGTTGGAAAAACGGAATTAGCCAAAGCTTTGGCAGAATTTATGTTTAATGATGAAAAATCAATATTACGAATTGATATGTCCGAATATATGGAACATCATAGTGTAGCTAGATTAATTGGATCACCTCCAGGGTATGTCGGGTATGACGAAGGTGGACAATTGACGGAGACGGTAAAACACAAACCATATAGTTTAATTTTGTTTGATGAGATTGAAAAAGCTCATCCGGAAGTTTTTAATTTGTTATTGCAAGTATTAGATAATGGCAGATTAACTGATGGTAAGGGAAGAACCGTTAATTTCAAAAATACAATTATCATCATGACTTCTAATATTGGTGGGGAATATATCTCTCAAATGCAAAATATTGGTTTTGATATATTTGATGATAAAAAGAAGGTTGATGAAGAATATGACGATAAGAAGAAATTCTTAAAAGAAAAGATCGAAAGCAATTTGAAGACTTATTTCAAACCAGAGTTTCTAAATAGAATTGACGAGATTGTAGTATTCAATCCTTTGAGACCTAGAGATATTAGTAATATCGTCGATATTCAAATTGCTAGAGTTATTAAGAGATTATTAAATAAGGATATCAAAGTAAGTATTGATAATACAGCTAAAGCTTGGTTAGCTAAGCATGGGTATGATGCTCAGTACGGTGCGAGACCATTAAAGAGATTAATTCAAAAAGAGATTCTAGATCCAATGGCAGAGAATATTATCAATAGCGATTTGAAGGGTGGGTTTAGTATTAATGTAAAGGCTAAGGATGATAAGATAAGTTTTAATATTAAGAATCACTAATGACAAAACAAAATTGATTGAAAAATGTAATTCAGATGATATTAATGGCATTGTATGCGATATTACTATTATATATTTTGGTGTGCAAAATTAATTTTGTTTTAGGTTTAGTAATGATTGTTTCGTTTTTACTATTATGGAAGATTATCTATGGATTAGCGAATATTAACTTTTTTATATTACTATCGATTTTTATCAATAGCTTGGTATTAGCTTTGAATTTTAAATTAACATCAACTTTGATTTTTTTAACGTTGATGTTAATTTTGTTTTATTTCAGGGTTATTGATATTAAGAAAGAAATTAAGAATAATTTACAAGTGTTTTTGGTTTTAAAGCAATTGTTTTTCTTTATGGTGTTTTTTGCTAATATTTTGACTTTGTATTGTTTATTCTATTTGAATCATTGGCCATTTACATTGGTTTTTGTTTTGTTTGGGATTTTGAGCTATATCAGCTTTTCTTGATACAAGAAGTTGAATAATATTACCTGAATGTTATATGAGAAGATAGTAGTATTTATTGTATTTTTACAGATTAGTTGATTTTTGTTTAATTTTTCTAATGGGTTCTTTGTTTTTCCGATTTTGGTAGTTTTTTGATTCTATAATATTGTAGAGATATACAGGAATATTTCAAATTGAAGTATTAATAAAACTATTGACTATGTTTTGTTGCCAGTAATATTTACTGGGTTAATTAGTTTTCTAATTAAGTTGTAAAGGTTTAAAAAATTTGATATACTTTAATCAAATTAAAGAGCAATATGCAATACGATATATTAATAAAAAATGCGACAATCTTTGATGGAACTAATTCAAGAAGTTACCGTTCTAATATTGTAATTAAGGATGGGAAAATTTTAAAGATTGGAGAATTGGTAGACGAACAAATATGTTCGTTAGTTATTGATGCTGATAAAAGATATGTTTGTCCAGGCTTTATTGATATTGATAATTCGTCAGATCACTATTTGACTTTGTTATCAAATCCAGGGTGCGAAAATTTGATAAGACAGGGAATAACAAGTATTGTTGTTGGTCAATGCGGATCATCATTAGCACCGTTGATTAAAAATCAATTATCAAGTTTTGAGACTTGAACGAATATTGATGAATTTAATACTAGTTGAAGAAGTTTCAAAATGTTTTTGAATTTTTTAAATTCTAAAAAATTTGGAGTGAATGTTGGAAGTTTAATTGGATGGAATACTATTCGTAGTGGCTTGATTGGTGAGAGTTTTAAGAATTTAACTGATTTTGAACTAAAGCAATTGTTGATCTTAGTAAAGCAATCAATTAAGGATGGAGCTTTGGGAATTTCTTTTGGACTAGGTTATCCTAGTGGTAGAGCCATATCTCAGAGAGAGATTAAAGCAGTGGCAAATGAAATTAAAAAATTCAAAGTATTGTTATCATTTCATTTGAGAGATGAATCAGCTGGATTTGTAAACGCGGTTAGAGAAGTATTAGATAATATTGATTCTGAAATGAACGTATTAATATCTCATTTTAAAGTTCAAAATGAAGAGAATTTTTCTAATTTTGATTTAGCTTTAAAAATGATAGAAAATGCTAATATGAAAGACAAGAAGAATATTCATTTTGATATTCATCCTTATGACTTTATCTGTCAGCCATTGATTAGCTTAATGCCAGATTGATTAGCTATTGGTGGAAAGGATGTTATGAAGGAGAATTTGAATGATAAAGATATTGTTAAAAAATTAGTTAAGGAATTAAAACAAAACAAGAATTTTTTCAAAAAATTAATTTTAGTAGATATTGATAAGAAGTATAGAATTTTTAAAGGAAAGACAATTGAAAATATTGCTAACAATATGGGGGTTACAATTGAAGAAGCAATTGTTAAGATTTTGAGCTTGACTCAGAAAAAAGTTATTGTTTTAAATCAGAATTTATCAATAGGTAATATTGATAAAGGAATTAAAAACAAATATGCTATTATCGCTAGTAATGGAATGTCAGCGGATACTAATAACTTTTCGGAATACTTTTGTGATCAAAGATCTATTGGAGCTTTTCCAAAGTATTTATCACATTACCAGAAGGTAATGCCGTTTGAGACTTTGATATATAAAATAACGGGGATGGTAAAAGAAAAATTGAATTTAGAAAGTAAGGGAGTTATTAAAATTGGTATGGATGCGGATATTGTGATTTTAAATCCTTTGTTAGTTAGTGATCAATCAACAATACAAAATCCTATTCTATCTCCTAAAGGCATTGATACGGTAATCATTAACGGGAAGATAGCTTTCAATAAAGGAGAAGTTGTAAATGCACAGAGTGGAAAAGTGATTGTGCGAAATTAAACATTGTTTTGTTTGTGTTTTATGATATTTTTTGGTAGAATGGAATTAATAATTTAAATCTTTAATTATGGCTAATGTAGTATTTTATCGTAAGTATAGACCTCAGAATTTTGAAAGTATTACTGATCAAGATCCAATAGTTAAGACATTAACTAATGCTATTTTAAATGATAAAATAGCTCATGCTTATTTGTTTTCTGGACCTAGGGGAACAGGGAAGACTTCGACAGCTAGGATATTTGCCAAAGCCATAAATTGTCAAAATCGTAAGGATAAGGAATTTGAACCTTGTAATACTTGCCAATCATGTATGGATATCAATAATGGATCTTCCTTAGATATTATTGAATTTGATGCAGCTACTAATACTGGGATTGATGAGATTAGAGCTTTACAAGATAATGCGAAGATAAAGCCAGTGAATAGCAAATACAAAATATATATTATCGATGAAGCCCATCAACTAAGTAAAAGTGCTTATGGAGCATTACTGAAGATTTTGGAAGAACCGCCAGAGTATATTATTTTTATATTAGCAACTACTGATCCAGAGAAGATGCTAAAGACAATTCTATCAAGAGTTCAAAGATTTGATTTTAAAAAATTATCAGTTGATGGAATTGCTAAAAAATTAGAAGCAATTTTGAAGAAAGAAAAGATTGAATACGAAATGCCAGCTTTGACTTTGATTGCTAAAGATTCGGATGGTGGCATGAGAGATGCTGAATCAATACTAGGACAAATAACAACTATAAGTAAGAAGGTTACTTTAGAAGTTGTCGAGAATACTATTGGCGGAATTGGTCAAAACAAATTATCAGAATTTGTAGATATTTTAATTGAAAAAGATAATTCAAAATTATTTATCTTTGTAAATGACTTAGATAATGACGGATACAATTTAGAAGAATTTTCAAAATCATTAATTGAATATTTACAAAATTTAATGACAATTAAAGTTTCAGACAAATTAGAAGCAATTTTGAAAAATGACATTTCAAATGATTTTTTGAAAATATTAAAAGAACAAGCTTCAAAGACAGAATTGAAATTCGTTAAAAATGCAATTAAATCTTTAATTGATACTCAGAATTATTTCGGAGTGGTAGCTAATCAGAAACTACCAATGGAAATGGCGATTCTAGAAATTACAGAAGTTCTGTAATTCTTTAATAAATTTCTTTCTAAGATTGTGGGATCGTCTAATGGTAGGACAACGGACTCTGAATCCGTTTATCTTGGTCCGAATCCAAGTCCCACAACCTTGGAAAGAAAAATTTAAATTAAAGCAATGCAAAAAAAGAGTTTCACTCTCGTAGAATTAATGATAGTAATAGCAATCTTAGCAATATTATCAGCT
>CAZUBO010000018.1:0-12235 GCA_964618955.1 uncultured Candidatus Saccharibacteria bacterium
ATATCCGTTGGCGTGAAGTTGCTCCGATATTGAATAAGGATGAGTAGGTTAAAAATGTAAAAAAAGATAATGAATTTTAAAGGCCATGAACAAGCTTCATATGGAGTTTTAAAATCAAAAGAAATGACTGAATGATTGAAATCAGAATTTAATTTAACTGAAAATCAAATAGAATATGTAGCTCAATGCTGTAGATTACATTATGAATTAGCAAAGACAAGAGACTTGGCTAAGAACTTAGATATTGGTTATTCTTTTGAGTATTTAGAGAGTGAATATATTTTTGAACATAATATGGGGATTATGAATGATAATACAGAATTTCAATTAGAGATTGGTTTGTTGTTTTTGGTAGACTCCTTGGCTAAAACAGAATGTCATATAGAAGCAAATAATCAGGAAGATATTAAAAGACAAAATGAAAATATTGAAAAGATTATTAGGGAGAATAACTGACATCCTCATAAGGCGGTATTAGTAAAACAATTACCAATTACTGTTAAAACTGCAAAAGTGTATTTAAAAATGTGATATAATAATAGTAATTAAAACTTTAAAAATGACTGAAGAATGAGTAAAAACTAAAGATATTAAAACATGATTGACTAAATTTTAAAAGTCTGTTATTCTTTTAATAATTTAAAATTAAACAAATAGCATGGATAGAAAATTAAAAATTCAAAATGAGCCTGTGATTAAAAATGATGATAAGACTAATGTAATTGATAGCGAAGAAAGGTTAAAAAGGGGAAGAATTAAAATCCAAAATATATTACTTGATATATTTAAAAGAAAAATTATATTAGATTTTGATGATAAAGGTTTTTTTACTAGAAATTTGGTTGAAGGTCCGGAATATATGAGAATAATAGACGAAATATATGAAAGAGCCATTAAAATAGACATTACGACCAATAAAAAACCAATAACTACTGCAATTAAAGAGTGGTTTTTAGATGCTCAAAAAGAAGGATTGTTATTAGGTCTTTCTCAGGGACATTGTTTAGAGTTAATCATTCCCAAAGACATGAAAAATGCTTTTTGGGCAGTGACTGATTTGGATGATTTTTCTAGCGAATTCTTGTTGGACTTTGTAAAAGATATTGGTGGGAGTTATTCGGATATTGTATTAGAAATATATAATATTGCTAAAAAATTAGATATAGGAAAGGGGGGTATTTCTATGGCTAAAGCAATAAAAGAATGATGTTTAAATAAAAAAGAGGAAAACAAGTTACCAAAATACATTTTGGATAAGTATTTTATAAATGTTGAGCCAAAAGAGGGGGATGGTAAAATTGAACAAGTATTCTTTTTAAAAAGTGGAAGAATGAAGGTGGCTCAAGGAGGGATTTCTGGACATATTGATTTGGTGGTAAATTTGATAAAAGAATATGAAAGTATTCTTATGAAATCTGCTGATAGCGCAGGATTTGAAGAAACGGGAAGATATTTGAAAATACCAATAGCGGTTTTAAGAAAATTTTTTAAAACCAAAGAGCCAGAATGATATAATGGTATTGTAAAGCATTATTCTAAGATTGAAATGACTGATAAAATCGTAAAAGAAGCAAGAGCAATTAGAAAGAAAAACAATATGACTTGAAACGAAGTTGCTAAATATTTAAGTGAGAAATATGGTCGAACTATAGGTCCATGAGTGTTACGTAAAGGGACAGAAGATAAACAAGCTTTGGGAGAAGTAAAGAGTGATGAAGAATCTTAAACAGAGATTAGTTAAGTTCTAAAATTTTGTTGTTTTTTAATAATACTAAAATTAATCAATATGGTTAAATATGATGTGGCCTTTGAGTTTTAAATACAATTAAAATATCGACTACAAAATTGTAGTCGATATTTGCTTTATTCAAGAGGTCTGTATTTTAATGCATCTTTTACTTCAGGCGTGTATTTGAAGAGCTTTATTGCGTTATCTTTTGAAATATTTTGTTGAGGGTCGTAGAAATGCAGCCAACCATTTTTTAAGACAAATGGGTAGGATACGATGTGTTTCTTTTCGGAATTTGTTTTTGATAGGAAATTATCGAGGAAGCTCAGAGGGATAATAGCTTTGGTCTTATGGCCCGACTCATCGGTTGCCTGAATAGCAAAATTCTTTTCAACATGAAAAATATATAAAATATTTTTTTCTCATTTGATGGTTGTTTCGGGGTGCTCAACTTCTTTGCTATTGTGTTTTTTAATTTCTTTTTTAATTTCTTTTATTTTAATAGTTACTTCGGCATCTAGGAATTGATATAATTTATCAATATTTTCAGCAGATAAATCCAATATTTTTTCTTTATTAATGCCATCTTTTAAATAAAGGGTTTCGTCTTGGTAAATTAAGTTTTTTGTTGTTCTGTTACCATCTTCAAGGTAGGTGAGGATTTCTATAAATTCATCTTGAGGAATGCTTTTTGTTGGAGAAGTTACTCCTGTCTTAGTGTCATGATTTAGAATTGTTATTCCTTTGTCGTTGTTATCGGATTTGATTCATTGAACATTCTCAAAGAATATTTTTGGGGCAACTTTAATTATTTGAGGAGTTTTTAGTTTGATGGTATTTATTTTTAATGGGGCATAGGAAATGCTTAAAGGTTTTTTAGGCATTTTCTTTTCTTTTTTATTGATTAGGGTGATATCGTCAGCTGATTTAAAAGATTCTAGTATTTGTATTTTGATTTTTGGAGGTATTTTTAAATTGAAATTAGGAGTTTCAAAAGGATCTTTGCTGTTAGCGACGATATAGTGTTTTAAAGCTTTTAAATCAACTATGCTGGTTTGTTTGAAAATTTCTTCTTTAGATTCGGAATAAGCTTTTTTTGTTATTTCAACTTTTTTATTAGTTAGTTTAATAAAAAATTCTTCATAGCTTTTATTACTATAACTAATTTTTCAATTGAAATCATAAGGCTCGCGTTCTTTGTGATAGGGAGTTTCTTTTTGTTTTTTAATGTCGGAAGGAATGAATGGTCCTTTTTCTCTAGGAATTAATCTTTTCATAAAATATTTTTAATAGGTTTATTTTAAGATAATTATATATTTTTATCTGCGAAAAGTCAATATTGTTGATTTTTTAAAAATCTTTGAAATCGTCATAAATACGGCTTTGTAAATTCTTGTTTATATCGCCGTTTTTAAATATGTTGTTTTCGCTATTATGAGTAGCGGTGACGATTTTTATTTTGTTTTTAATGATTTTACAATTATTGATTTGAGTCCTAATATCTTCAGGAATTTCTCGCATGATTTTAGTGAATTCGGTTTGGTCGATTTTGATTAGTTGGGTCCATTTACCTAATGGTTTTAGAATTTCTTTGACTTTCATTCATTCATAGACATAGTCTTCTTTGTCGTTGAGTTCAAAACTGCCTTGTTCGCTTTCTAGTTTATACAGATTCTTAGCTACTAAGTAGTCATCAACTTTACTTTTGATGTAATCTAATTCTTTTTCAAGATTTTGTTTCTTTTGATGGATGGTAAAATACTTATCCATAAGATTCTTAATATTGGATTCATCTTTTTCTATCTGAGGTTTGGGTTGGTAATTCTTGAATACTGGGCAGATGTTTTTATAGCCACATCAGTCACAAAGAACAGTTGGTTTAGGACAAAAAGATTTTTCTTTTTCGATATCTTTGATGGTTTTAAGAATTTTTAATTTGGTTTCATCTAAATCTTTTTGAGTTCTTTTGGTTTTTAGAATTTCACCAAATTTTAGAAAATACAAAGACAGATCAATGTCTTTGATTTTAATATTCGGTCATTGATTTAAAACAGCAAGAGTGTAGATTGAGAGTTGGCTGTTTTGATCGACTTTGTTCTGGCTGGGTAGGCGTTTGCCAGTTTTGTAATCCATAATTTCATAGCGGTCGTCTTTTTTTTGAATTCGGTCGATAATACCAGAGATGATGTGAAGATGGTCTTTGTTGTTAGGATCTTGAATGGTAATTTCAAAGGGAATTTCTAATCCTAATATAGTAACATCTTTATGACCATTCTTTTGATAGAAGTTTTTAAGCATCATAAGACCTTCTTCAAAATAGAAGTTATTTAATGGTTTTTCTTTTTGAATTTTGTTATCAAAGCATTTTATTTCTGATCAATGTTTTTCATAGAAGGAAAGGAGATCTTTTAGAAGAATTTTTTGATAATTGTTTTCAAAAAATCATTGTAAGACATAATGCAAATACGAACCAAACATCGATTCTTCTGATTTTGGTTCAGGAATTTTATCAATTTGATTTAATTTGTATTTATATGGACATTGTTTGAAAGTTTCAATGGCAGAATGAGAGATTCTCATGGTTCTTTGTTATGCTTAATATTGATATTAGTATAACAAAGATTTAAATAAAAATCAAAGAATGTTGCGTTTGCTAAAATATGTTTTTTATGGTATAATTAATTTAGAATAAAATTATTTAGAGAGGGGGGATAATTTATGGACAAAGATACACCAAGAGCTATATTGAAGATCATATGGTTCCATTTTAAAAACTTTCTCTCTCTTCATTTTTCGAAAGAGAGAAAGGATTTAAGAGGAGATTTGTCGGAAAAAATCCGGCAAGCCCAAGATTTTCAAAGCCGTGTTGGCAGATAAACACGGCTTTTGTATTTTTAAAAGAAATATGATAATATTTTTAAAATTAAAACTTTTAAAATGAAAAAAACAATTAAAAAAATAGCTTTTTATTATGATGATAAGAATACAAAGGCAACAAAGGCTTTGGAAGATATTTATTTGATGATTCAGAAGGAATATCCTAATATGAAGCTAGATGATAAGAAGCCGGACGTGGTATTTGTTTTGGGAGGTGATGGTACTATGATAAAAGCTATTAAGGATTTTAATTATTCTAATGCTTTGTTTTTTGGTTTTAATTTGGGGAATGTTGGATTTCTAACTTCAGTAAGAGATAGTAAGAAATTCTTAGAGAAAATAAAATTGTTTTTAAAAGGAGAGTATTTTATTAGTCAGAGGAATTTGATTAAGGTTGAAGTTAAAAGAAATAACAAAATTGTTTTTAAAGATGATGTTTTAAATGAAATTGCAATTCAGAATTTAATTGGTATGGTGAATTTAGATGTTAGAATTGATGATTTTCAATTCCAAAATATCTTTGGAACTGGAGTATTAGTAGCAACGCCAACAGGATCAACCGCATATAACTTATCGGCTCATGGACCAGTAGTAATGCCGAATATTGAATGCTTAGTTTTGACAGAATTAATGGATCATAATATACCAACTCCAAGTCTAGTAATATCTAAAGACAAACAAATTAATATTGAAGTTGTTGGATTTAGAAGGAAGGAATTATTCCAAATAAAACAAAATCAAGAGATGGTTAGGAGTGATGTATTATTAATCAGTGATGGAATTAATTTGTTTTCTTTGAATAAAGGAGATAGAATTGTAATTAAAAACAATGATAAAAAGATTAATTTAATTGAATTAGAAAAAAACTACTTTTTGAGTAGCTTGAAAGATAAATTCTATTACGGAGGGAAGAAATAAAAAGCGGGGAACACTTAAGTTCCCCTAGCTCACATTTTCTCTATGCCCTCGCATGATACTTTTATGAGCCAAATGCCCAGAAAGACGTCAGGTTTGTTTCTAGGCGACAGCGGACGTTACAACGGCGGAATTGATCCTTCTCACTTACTTTGTCCTCCCTTTTAATTATTTCCGCTTTCAGTTGAAAGACAGTTGTATTAATTATATCATAAAAATTTAAAAAAGCAAATTTTAATTTTGAAATTTAAAAATATCGCTAGGACTTGATTTTTTTTGAAAAAGACTGTATGATATATTTAATAAATTAATATTACTGTTTGGTCGTTTGATTAATAATTATTTAAATAAATATGTAATGAAGAAGAATAATTTGTTGTTAATCGTTGTAATGATTATTTTAATAGCTATTGCAATGATTTGAGTTTTGAAGAATAGTAGTTCAGATATGACTACACCACCAACTACTCCAAATCAAACTTTTGAGAATTTACCAAGTGATACTGATATGCCTTTGGAAGGTTTGAATATCGCGCCGGAAACAATTCCTGCTAATTAATCAGAAATTAAAACAACGCTTAAAAGGCGTTGTTTTTTTAATATTTTTCTGTTATGATTTATATAAGTTTAATAGATATAAAATAATATTATGAATAGAAATGAAGCATATGAAATATTAAAACAAAATGTTTTGGAAGGTAATTTAATAAAGCATTGTTTGGCGGTTGAAGTTGGTATGAGAAAAGTTGCTGAATATTTTAAAGAAGATGTTGAGAAATGGGGATTAGCCGGAATCCTTCATGATGTTGATTATGGAACTACTGAAGAGAATCCTTTGAGACATGGATTGGATTCAATTGAAATTCTAAAGCCATATGGTATTGATGAAGAGATATTGGATGCTATTAAGGGGCATAATGAAATGTTGGGATTTGAAAGAGAGACTTTGGTGGCTAAGGCTTTGTTTTGTGTGGATCAGTTGACTGGATTGATTGTAGCTAGTACGTTAGTATTACCCAGTAGGAAGATTAAGGAATTAACAATAGATTCAGTTATGAAGAAATTCAAAGAAAAAAGCTTTGCTAAAGGAGCTAAGAGAGAGAATATATCTCTATGTGAAACAGATTTGAATATATCATTAGTTGATTTTGTTAATATGGTTTTGGTAGGAATGCAAGAGATAAGTAACGATATTGGATTATAGAATAATAAACTTTTTAAATGGAAATACGGGCGGATCTACATATACATTCAAAATATTCAAGAGCGACAAGTCCGTTGATGGATTTGGAGCCTTTGGCTGAATTTGCAAAAGTTAAAGGTTTGAATGTTTTAGCTACGGGGGACTTTACTCATCCAAAGTGGTTTTCAGAAATTGAAAATAAATTAGTTGAAGATAAAGGATTATTCAAATTGAAAAAAAATGATAATGGAATGAGATTTATTTTGTCTACTGAGATTTCTAGTATTTATAGGAAGAATGGGAAATGCTATCGGAATCATAATTTGATTTTTTTATCTAATTTAGAAGCAGTTAGGAATTTTAATAAAAGTTTGGTAGATTTAAAATGCAATATTCATTCTGATGGAAGGCCAATAGTAGGATTAGATCCAAAAAAATTATTAGAAATTGCAATGGAGTGCGATCCTAAATTCATGATGATACCAGCCCATATCTGAACACCGTGATTCTCTTTGTTTGGATCGAAATCAGGCTTTGATAGATTGGAAGATTGTTTCGAAGAATATACGCCATTCATTCATGCTTGTGAGACAGGAATTTCTTCAGATCCAATTATGAATTGAAGAATTAAAGATTTAGATAAGATTAATTTGATTTCAAATTCAGATTGTCATTCGCTAAATAAGCTAGGGAGAGAATGTAATGTTTTTAATTGTGAATTAACTTATGATGGTATTTATAACACAATAAATACTTTTAATTCTAAAGACTTTTTGTATACCGTTGAATTCTATCCTGAAGAAGGTAGATATCATTATGATGGTCATAGCTCGTGTAAAGTATGTTTGAGTCCTAGTGAGACTAGGAAGAATAACGGAATATGTCCTAAATGTGGAAAGCCAGTAGTTGTTGGAGTTTTGAATAGAGTTGAAGAATTAGCGGGTAGGACTGAAAAAGAGGCTTTAAAATTAAAAAGAATTCCTTTTAAATCAATAATGCCTTTAAAAGAGATAATATCACAGATGTTGAAAACTAATGTAATTAGTTTGAAAGTTGTTAAATATTATGATAAACTAATATCAGTATTTGGGAATGAATTAGACATATTATTGAAGGTTGATTTTAAAGATTTTGTTAAAAATGATTTTTCTGATATTGGAAATATGATAATTAAAATGCGAAATCAAGAAGTCGAAAAAATTCCTGGGTATGATGGGGAATATGGAATTATAAAAATTAAAAATTAAGCAATGCAAAAGAGAAGTTTTACATTAGTAGAATTAATGATAGTAATAGCAATCTTAGCAATATTATCAGCTATTGTAATTTTTGCATTAAACCCAGCCAGACTCTTTGATAACTTTAGAGATAGTAGAAGAGTAACTGATATATCTAGTATTAACAAAGCTATTGTATTCATGGAATCTTGAAATCAATCAGGTATTACTTATGGTACATCAACAAACGTGTATATCTCTCTTCCTGATTCAAGTTCAACTTGTTCAACATATTCATTACCAACTCTTCCTACTGGATACAATTATTACTGTAGTAGTCCTACAACATATAAGAATACTGACGGTACTGGCTGAATACCTATCAACTTTACAGTTGTTGGATCCAATAGATATCTATCAAGTCTTCCTATTGATCCAGTCAATAACAATTCTTTCTTCTATACCTACTATTCAGGAGGATCCTATGAATTAACTGCCATCCTTTCAAATCCCAATAAGAACTCCATTAATGATGAAGGAAGTCTTACATCAACCTTTGAGATTGGTAGTCCTAACCGAACCTTTAATACTCCACTACAACGTGATAAGAATCTCATTGCCTTTTGAAAATTTGATGAAGCAAGTGGTTCTGCTCTTGATTACTCTGGTAATGGACTTACTGGAACTGTCAATGGACCTGAAAGACAAACTACTATTGGTACTAACAAAGCTATGTACTATGATGCATCTTCTTCTGACTATATCTCAACACCAAGCTTTGCTATTGCCGATACGGGGGTGCTTACAACTGAAGCTTGAACAAAAAGCATATTAAATGTGTCATCACCCCAAGGTATTATTAGCAATAATGTATTCAGTGGAATTACTGGCATGTTATGAATATTTAGATTACATAACTCTTATACTATAATATATAGATATGCTAATGGTACTTCTGTAGATGGAGTATATGCCAATGATATTCTTACTGGGCTTGATAATCAATGAGTTCATATCGTAACAGTTTGTAATTATACTAATAAGACATTAAAAGTTTATAGAAATGGAGTTCAATTTAGTTCAACCTATGCTTTAAACGGTACTCCAATGTTTCCATCTTTTGGTAATGTAAAATATATAGGACAACTTCAATTAAACCAAAACGTGCTTACCGATGGCTCTCTTGACGAAGTAAGGATATATAATAGAGGATTGAGTGCTGAAGAAGTGGCCCAGCATTATACTTCTACGAAAGGGGAATTTGGATTATAATTTAAAATTTAATAAAAAACAAATATGTGATTAATATATATATTAAAAACAATAGTTTTAAAGACAATTCTTTTTTTTAAGCATTGGTATGTTGATGGGTTTTTATTCATATATCGTTACTATATATATGTAATTAAGATGTTAGACAGGCAATGAGCTTTAGTAATGACGGTAAAGCATTTGTTTAAGCCATTATATCAGGATTATAGTTTTGCTGGATATTTTATTGGAGTTGGATTTAGAATCTTTAGAAGTATCGTTGGCTTTATTATCTATTCTTTTGTAACTTTGGCCTTTTTGTTTGTATATATTTGTTGAGCTTTAGTCTTGCCGATTTTGTTTTTAAAATCATTAAATAAATAATTATGTTATCGCTATATAATCCCAGTGGAAAAGAAATACAATCAAAATTCGAAAAAATTAATTTTGGATTTTTTCAAAACAAATTAATTAATATTGTTTTAATTGCTATTTGAATAGCAGTATTCTGTGGAGCATTGATATTATTTGGCGATCAGAAGTTATGCTATATCGCATATATCATTGTTTTGATTTTAATGGATATTTATTTAAATAGAAACAAAGCTGATAAGAATATTACTTTGGTTGATTTAAATAAAAAAACAATTAATGTTGATAAGTTTTTGAAGAAAGACACTGAAAAATTAATTTTAGATACATATTATGAAGCAATTAATGAACACAAAGATTTTAGATTGCTATTATTTAAATATCTAATAAATGAAGATTTGATTTTTAGAAGTTTGGTGAAGATAGATATCAAGCCTAAAGAAGTTTTAAATTCAATCGAAAAAGAATTAAAAACTAAAGTAGAGAATATTAAAACAGATTTACAGGTATATATTAAGGAATTAATTAATTCTGCTTTTCTGGAGACTTTGAATTTGAGAGATAATCAGATTAGTAAATCAGCAATATTTCTAGTATTATTAAATGATAACAAAGGTGGATTAATGAATGTGGTTATTAATCGTTTTGGAATTAATCATGATGATATTTCAAATGCTTTAATTCTATTAAGTATGCCGGTTCCAAATGTTGATCATTTGACAGCAGGGGTTGGGGACTTCTTTAAATTGAGAATGAAGTATGGTTACAAATTCAAAATTGATAGAGCCTTTATGTCTAGACCAACAAGGTATTTGGATAAAGTTTCGATTGATTTAACAGCTTTAGCCCAAAGAATGAAGATTGGATTTTTAATTGGCCATGATCGAGAATTTGATCAAATGATGAATATATTATTAAGACCAGGAATGAATAATGTAATGTTAATTGGTGAACCAGGAAGTGGCAAAGAGACGATGGTAATGTATTTAGCTATGAAGATTGTATATGACGAAGTTCCAAGTTCGTTGTTTGATAAGAGACTAATAATGTTAAATATCGGAGAGATTACTCAAGGAGCTAGTAATGTTGGAGAATTACAAAATCGATTATCAAATATTATTAAAGAGATATTAGAAGCTGGAAATATATTACTATATATTCCTAATATATATAATCTAAAACAAACTAATATTGAGAATACTGGTATTAATGCGGCTGACTTTTTAAAGCAGATATTCCAATCAAGTTTGGTACCAGTCATTGGTAGTACGACAAGCTTAGAATATCATACGATTATTGAGAAGGATGCTGAGTTTTGTAATATTTTTGAAAAAGTCAAATTAGAAGAGATTAATGAAAAAGAAGCGATTGAAATTTTGAGTTATGAAGCTTTGGCTTTGGAAAAACAAAGTAGAATTGTAATAACATACAAAGCAATTAAAAGAGCTGTGTATTTGGCCAAGAGATATATTACGGATAAGTTACTACCAAGCTCAGCTAGTGACTTATTAAAAGAAGGAATTTCATATATCAAAGCTAGTAGAAGGAAGATTCTAAATGAAGATGATATTATTATGTTGGTTGAAAACAAGACTAATATTCCAATATCTAAAGTTACTAAGAATGAATCAGAATCATTATTGAATCTAGAGAATATTATTCATAAGAAGTTGATTGATCAGGAAGAGGCGGTTAAGGCAGTATCAAGTGCGTTACGAGAGTATCGAGCTGGATTAGCAAAGACTAGTGGGCCGATAGCTTCATTCTTGTTTGTTGGGCCTACTGGAGTTGGTAAGACAGAATTATCAAAGATACTAGCTGATACATATTTTGGAAGTTCGGATAAGATGATTAGATTTGATATGTCAGAATTTCAAGACGAATCTTCAATAGCTAGATTCATTGGAAGTAGTGACGGAAAGATTTCTGGCTTACTAACCGAAGCAGTCAAAAACAATCCTTTCTCATTAATATTATTAGATGAATTTGAAAAAGCTAATTCAAAGATTTTGAATTTGTTTTTGGCGGTATTTGATGAAGGAAGATTGACTGATGTTACCGGAAGATTGGTTGATTTCAAAAATACAATAATCATTTGTACGTCAAACGCATTATCTGATTTTATTAAAGAAGAATTAGATAAGGGAACGGAATACATGGAATTGAACAATATGATTAAGAATAAATTAACAAATGTTTATAGACCAGAATTATTAAATCGTTTTTCAAAGATTTTAGTTTTCAAACCATTATTGAAAGAACATATTTTACAAATTGCAAAATTAAATGTTGAAAAATTAAAAACTTTGTTATTAAAAGAACAGGGAATATATTTAGAATTAACTGATGAAGTGGTTGAGAAGTTAAGTGAGATTGGGTTTGATCCAGTATTTGGAGCCAGACCTTTAGAAGGAGTGATTAGAGACAATATCCGAGCAAAATTATCAGAAGCAATATTGAAGAACGAATTGAAAAAGAATGATAAAGCAATAATGTCAGTAGAGAATAATGAATTTATTTTAAATATTATTAAAAATTCTTAAGAACTAAGTTATGCAAAAATATATAGCAAAAACTAAATCTTCTTTCACCCTTGTAGAACTTATGATAGTAATAGCCATCCTAGCTATTCTTAGTGCTATTGTAATTTTTGCATTAAACCCAGCCAGACTCTTTGATAACTTTAGAGAT
>CAZUBO010000019.1:0-11268 GCA_964618955.1 uncultured Candidatus Saccharibacteria bacterium
TTTCTTTGCTCTCTGGATTTCTCTCCTCTCTCCAAAGCTTCCAAGTCTAAATTTTGACTTTTGAACTATCCTTGTTACATCTCTCTTTGCTGGTTTAAACCTCATATCTAAACCAGTATCTTCAAAGTCTAATGCTTTACCATCTTCAAATATTTTTCCAGAAGCACCAAGTGTCTTAGTCAAAAATCCTTCAAGTTCTTTTACTGCTTCTCTTTTACTCTTAGTCTTTTTTAATAATATATCCTTACCAAATCTCTTTCCAAAAACATCAAATTCAGAATTAGATTCCTTTAGGGTACTAATAGGTTTTGTTTGTTTTCCAAAATCAAAAGGTATCTTTATCTTAGGTCTTACATTAATATTAGTTCTTGCTTTATTCAAAATGTTTGTTAGTCTTTCTAAATTAACTTGCTCTTGTCTTGTTCTTTGAACTTGTTTTAATCTCTCTCCTTGTTTTGTCACTTCATTAAACTTAAATGTTTCATTTGGTTTCACATCAAGTATTTCTTTAAATCTATCATTCACTTTATTAGTTTCTTTAGATTTTCCATTTACAATCTTTCTAAACACATTGGCTTCTGTTGTATTTGTTTTTATATTCTCTTTAAGTTCCACTAATGAATTACTAGATACACTAGGCACATTAACACTTCCTAAAACATCAGTTCTTTCATAAGTCCCTTGTCCAAAATAAGAACTAGATACCTTTCCACTTCCACCGACCATACTAGGCACACTATCATCTATTAATTTTATTTCAACTGGCTTAGAAACCATATAGTTACTTATCTTATTTAATTGGGGTGTAGAGACTTTTTGTTCTGTATAAAGACTTGTTAAAAAATCACTTGAACTCTTTTTACTCCCTCCACTAATAATACTTACTCCTTCATCAACTTCTTTTTTAGGAATAGTAATTACACTTCCAAGTTCTCTTTTACTTGCTTCAAGACCTAAAAAATTATTTATCTTAAAAAATAAATTTCTGTCATTTTTTCTTGGAATTTGTAAATCTATTATTATATCTCTATTTAAGTTCTTTGAAACAAATTCTGGTTTCTTTCTTCCTAATTTAGATATTCCAAATAAATCTATTTTATTTTCTATTGTTGTTTTACCAACTTCTTCAAATACTTTAACATTCCCAATATTTCCCAAAGGAATATTTTTACCTTTACTTCCAACTAACATTCCTTGTTCTCTTAATATAACTCTTGGCTTTAAGTCTATTCCAAATATTTTTGGCTTAACTATTCCAGCTGTTACACTTACAGCTTTCCCTTCTGGAATAAATTTAAAACCAGATTCAGTTTGTTTTATTTTTCCAGTATATCTTATCTCTTGAGTAATTCCATTTACTTCTCTATATCCTACTGCTTGAACTAATCCATTTCCTTCATCTATTAGAGTAAGACTTTTTACAGGAACTTTAGAAAGATTATCTAATTCAGTTTGAACAGCTTTTTGAATTGCTCTATTTTTTATTAGTTGTTTTCCTTTTGATAATACTGGGATAAACACACTTGCACCAATCAAAGCTGTTTGTAAAGGATTTTCTTTTACAAATTTAGATACTCCTCCAGACTTTTTTACATCTTCTGAAACTTCTCCAAAAAATAATGTTGTACCAGCATAAGGTACCAAATATTTTCCAAAACTAACTGCACCACTTCCACCCTTATAAATTACATTGCTTACTTTCTGGCTTGTCTTTTCATTTACTCCAGAGGTTTGTAAAATATTTTTCCAACCAGAAGCAGATGTTGCAAATATACTTCTACCAACAATATCAACAGCATTTCCTACATTCTTAAATGGAGTCTTTTCTGAAAATTGATATTTACTTATCGGTACACTTCTTTCTCCAAAAATACCAACTTTAATAGTTGGTTCTTGTATTAATCCTTCATTTGTTATATTTCCACCTATTGATTGAAGTCTTTTTACTTCTAAATTATAATTACCTCTATTTTCTAAATACTTTTTATATTCTTCATCTCTAGCTTTAAACAAATCTGTATATTGTTTGTATTGTTCATCACTTCCTACAAACTGATTATCTATTATATACTTATCAAAATTAGAAATCATCTTATCTATATCATCAATGTTTTTTACTATTTTTTCATTTTTACTGGATAAATCAATTATCTCACTCACAGATTTATCATATCTTGAACTTTTATCTGATAAAACTCTTGTATCTGCTGTCAAGATATTTTCATTTAGTTTATTTCTTCTATTTATTTCTTCTAATGTCTGTATTTTATTTTGACTTGAAGAACCATAAACATTTCTATTCTGTAATAACTTATTTACATTTTCTTGTTGTCTTTGGTCAATTTTAATATTTTTTATCTCCCTATTTGTTTTATTCTGATTTACAATAGGAGAAGATTCTTTATTGATTAATACATTATTCGCTTGTTGAACTGAACTTTGAACAGATTGAGAAGAATTTGAACTTCTATTTTTAACAACTCCACCACCTCCTGTCTTAATAGTATCCATGTTGGTTGTTGCTGGAGGAGATGGAGTATCTAATGAAGAAACTCCTTGGGTCATTCCACTTTCTCTATATATCTTTTCAGAAGCACCTTCTGGAACTGGTCCAGAATAAACATTCGATGTAGTTACTTTTATTTTATTTTTTTTCTTAAATAAATCTCTAAGCCCCATTATTATCCTCCTTTAATTTTTTCATTATTCCTGTTTCCCAGAAATATTCTTGATTATATCCTTCTGGAACTGGTCCATAGTATCTTCCAGTATTTGTGTTAGTTGGTTTTTGATTAGAGTGAAAGAAAATAACGCAACAGCTAATTAAAAGAATAATTAGCAAAGATATAATTAATAATTTATTCATTTTTTACTCCTTGAATATGACCCCCTCTTTATTTGAGGGGTTCGAAAGTGTAGAAAAGAAAAAAGTATAAACTCATAAGTATTTTTATGTTCAATAACTCTGCAAGGTATTGATAAAACTATTTTAGGTTTCATTATAAATAATCCTCTATTGTTTCTACTGCTGGTACTAACATAAATATAGACCCTAATGCAAGTGTAACATAAGAAAGAGTTTTTGTCAAGACATCTCTGTATATTATAACTCCATTCAATATTACATATAAACCTAAAATTATCATCAAGATTCCACCAAGAAATGAAACCATTTCATTTTTTCTAAAAAATCCTGTAAATCCTACTCCGTATGCTATTGCAAAGAATAATAAATAAAAGACTTGATTACTTGAACCACTTTGTCCAGATGGAGTGACTTCGAAACAAAAGTTTTCTCCAGCAAGTATTCCGTCTTTATCTCCAAATACACTATACTGATATTCTCCTAATGCTAAAACATAAAAAGTATAATTATAATCTATTCCAGACTTAGTCATATTTTCTGCTATTGATATAATTGTTGAATTAGGATATACTATTGAACCTAATGTCACATAAGTGCAAGTATCACAAGTTTGTCTTAAATTAATGCTTGTCCCTTGTTTAAATGTTCCTAAAAATGTTCCATCGCAATCCATAGCACTTACTACTGGAAATAAAACCAATCCTAAAAGCAATAAATAAAATAATTTGTCTTTCATTTTATATAGTTGTTGTCAAAACAAAGACTGTAAATAAGAATACTGAAAGCATAGCCATTACAAATCCAAATGTAGCTATCTTTTGTTTCTTACTTAGTTTTTTTCCGTCAAAATATTTTTTCATGTTTATACCTCCTTACACTCCTATATCTCCTGTGTATATGCACCCAGAAGGGATTATAAGCAATTTATCTCCAGAATTATAAGTCCAGCAATTAGCTGGTGCTTCTTCTCCTGTTGTTGTTAATATGTATGTTCCTGTTGAAGCATTATTGTATGCGTTATCTGAAAAGTATAATTTATACCCTATTGGTGTTCCTATTGTTGTGTTTAATACTACATAATCGTATGCTATTGTTCCGTTAGTTTCATCATATATTCTTGCACTATTATTTACCCATGCTCCTGTATTGTTTGTTGATAATATATATCTTCCGTTATCTAATAATGCTCTATTATCATTTATTACTGCAAATTCTACACTTGCATTTGCTCCTGCTGTTTCATTATCCCATGTTATTCCTGTGCTTGTAAAGTATGGTGCTGTTGTATCTGGTGCTAATATTCCCATATCATATACATAAACATAATTATTTCCATCTCCTATAAAAAAATGTGTTCCATTATTTGTTATACCTATTGATGTTCTTGCACCACTTTCATATGTATCAAAATGTTGTTCTGTATATGTTCCGTTTATCCAAAATTTATATACTTCATCATCTGTGCTATCTAATGTCCATATAAAAGTTCCATTTGTTGTTATTCCTGTTACTGCACCACAACCACTTCCTGCTATGTCAAAATTTCCTCTACCTGTTCCATTTAAATAATATTTATATACTTCATCATTTAAATTATCTGCTATGTATATTGTGCTATCATAAAAAGTCATTCCCATTGCATCATCTGCACTTCCAGTGTCCCAACTATTGTATGTATCTGTTAGTGCTGGATAATTCCATATATATACTTCATCACCTCCTGATTGTCCGTCTAATATATAAGCATAGCTTCCATTTATTACAAATCCTTCTGTCGAACCACTAAATACAAAACTTGATTTTTGTGTTCCATTCGTAAAAAACTTGTATATATCATCTCCATAACCATCTACTATCCATAATTCGTTATCTCCAAAAGCCATATCTCCTACACTTGCTAAATTTATTCCACTATCCCAACTTCCTATCGCTGTAAATTCTGCAAATTCATATATTTTTATATTGTTTATTGTTGGAATCCACTCTATTTTATCCCCAGCTTTAACTTCTGTGAATAATCCTACTTTTGTTATCCCTTTTGGTATTTCTTTAGTATTTGAGAATAAAGTCCAGTTTGTTTTTAAAACATTTTCACATACTACTTCTTCTTTATTATTCTTTCCTACTTTTATATTACATTCTGTATCATTCCAGTCTATTCCATATTTAGTCCAGAATGTCTTGTTTATTTTATTTAGATTATTCTTTTTGTCATAGTATTCTATATTATCAAATATGTTTTCTTTTGTTGTGTTCTTTATGTCAAATTCTGCTATTAAAATATCTTTTCCAGCTAATACATATTTTAGATAATCACTTGTAAGTTTTATCTTGACATAATCTTCTGTATTGTATATAATTAGTTCTTTATCTAATGATATAAACTCTTTTGTTGTTCCTTCTATATTTATTGTTGTATCTGTATTTCTTAAATCTTCAATTAGAGAATCGTTGATTATTATTTGTTCATCTGTTAATCCTTCTATTTCTGCATTTAGTCTTAATCCTTCAATATTCTTCATATCTTCTTCTTTTATAACTTGTGTCTGCTGTGGTTTATTCATTATTATAATCCCTCCTGCAATTATTAAAAGTAATATTGCTGTTGTTATGCTTATTGTTTTCCATTTCATTTTTATCCTTTAATGAATACTCCTGTGCTATTTGCTTTTATCCATTGAGTACAACCATAGTTTAAGCAGATAAAATTCCCTACTCCTATTGTCATGTTTGAATTAGTTATATTAACATTTCCAGCGAGAGTATAATTTGTTGTATCTCTTTTTGTATTAAGTGCATTTGTTATAGAAGCGTTGTTTAAATCTACTAGGTTATCCATTGATGTATTAACACTTGTAATATAGTTTTTCATTGAAGTATTTTGTATTGTAAAGTTGCTTCCTTCCATATAAGAATTATTTGTTGCATTCCAGTTCTTTATTTCTAAGTAAGAAGTATTTGTACTATTCCATGCGTAATTTAAATAGCTTCCATTATTTAATTGGGTTAATAAAGCATAGCTTGTATTTGTTGCATTCCATTGTGATTTAAGTAACCAGTCTTGATTAAGATAGCTTCCATTGTTTAAAGTTGCACTTGTTACATGGGTTAAAAATGCACTATAATTAGCATTCCATTTAGTTTCTGTTTCTGTTCCTATTCCTATGTATAATCCATCAAAATAATCTTTTAAAGTCCCATTCATTACATCATCATAAGTTATATGTGTTAAGAATGTGCTATAATTTCCTATAAATGTGTCTGTTGAAGCTGGATTTAAGTAACTTCCATTATTTAATACAGCTAGTGTAGTATAATCTGCTTTATCTGCACTCCAATTTCCAACTTTATCTACTAGAGAAGCAATAGTTACAAATACACTATTAACCCAATTAACCAAGCTTGTATTTTGTACTTCTATTTTATTGTCTATTGTTCCATTAATCCATGAATCTTCATAAGAACCAGCACCACCAACTCCATTAGTGCTATTAACATAAAGTACATAGTTTTTCATAGAAGTATTTATATCATCTACTTGTGCAGATGTATAATAATCTCCCTTATCTGCTATCCATACTGGGTCTGTTTCAGTATAATTTGTAACATTTTGGTAAGTGGTATATTGAGTCCAGTTCATTAATTTAAAGTCTTTATTTCCAAAGTTCCAAGCTGAAACAAAACTAATCAAGAACAATCCTAGAAGAAGCATAAAGATAAACTTAGTTTTCATTTTCTCTTTTTGAACTCCTTTAATTTTCTTAATGTTTCATTTAATTCCTTAATAACTTCTTCTTCCGTTTTCCATTCAATTTTAATTAAATCCTTAAACTCTTTGTCCATGATGGAAAAACACATGAGATTTAGTCTTTTAAATAATACCGTAATAAATTGTCAAAAAAATGTCAAAAAAATGTCAAAATTGTTTAAAATTGGTCAATACTTATATTAACTTTTTTAAAAAAATGGATTGTAGGGCTTCTGGTGAGGTATTTTTATCGACGATAAACATATTTTTTAGGAATTACTTGCTTTTCTAATATTATTAGCTATTTTCACTAAAATCTCTTGTTCTTCTCTAGAATATTCTTTTTTTTTCTGATTCAGAAGAAGATTCAATGTCTCTCCAAAACTGGAAAGGATTAAACCCATCTTTTTCTTTAGTTCTCCTATTTCCTCTTTTTCTTCTTTTGTTAATTCTTCAATATGATATATCTTTTCATTTAGTTCATCTCTTAAATCATCTGTATCAAGATGTGCATAAGTTTCCATTCCTGTTTCAAGAGAATGTCCAGAATACATTTCATAGACTTTAGGAGAAAGGGTTTTAATCATTCTTGTTAAGACACTATGTCTCCAAAGATAAGGATATAAGTGCTTACTCAACTTAGTCTTTTGTTCAATAGTTTTCAAGTGGTCAATTAAACCAGAATCAGTAAGTTCAAAAACTCTATCTTCTGCTTTTGGAGTTATTGTAAAACATTCTTCTTTATACCTCTTTAAGTGACCTAATGAATTTTTAATTGGGATAAATCTTGTTTTATCTGTCTTATTACTATACAGCTTAATTTCTCCTCTATTCCAGTTTATATCCTTCCATTTTAGATTATCAAGTATTTCTTCTGGACGACAAGCAGTCTCCTGTAAAAGAAGAAAAATTGTCTTATATTTGATTGAATCTTCTGTATTGATTATAAGTTGCATTTCGTCTGGAGTCAATAAGTCCTCTTTATCTATCTGTCTCCCAGCATTACTATTTAGCTTTGCATCTTTTAATTCATTAAACCTTTTACTCCAATCTGGATATTTCCATTTAAGAAACCTTTTGAAAACTTTGATTAAATCATTCTTAGTTCCTTTTGCATAATCTGACTTATTTATCCAAGATAGAAACCTACGGAAATCTTCTAAATTAAGATTATCTGTCTTACCTTTGTAGAAGTTATTAATGATTATGAGTTTATGGTTTATCTTTTTTAAAGAGTTCTTTCCAGCTGTAATCCCACAATATTCTAAAAACTTATCCTCCTCTTTAGGCATAGAATCTATAAGGAAAGAGGGTTTATAAATATAGGGGTAACTTAATAAAACCCTGGGAGAGTTTATTTTTGTTACCCCAGTAATACTTTCTAATGTTTTGTTTTATTTAGGGTCAAGTTTATAAATCGTAGATACATAGAATATCCATGAAGAACAGAGTAATCCAAAATAAGAAAGAGATAAACGGAGACAATAGTCTTTTTAAAGAATCGTCTCATAAAAGATATATGAAAAATACTTATTTATTAAGGTTGAGGAGTGTAATGGAAGAATGAGTTTCTATTTTACACACTCGTTCTCTTTTGAGTGAGTTCTAAACAAATAGTAGTTCCTTTAGATGAAGAACATAAAACATTCATTGAAGAATCTGCAAAAATTCTAGGACTTAATTCTTCTGCATTTTTAAGAGAATCAGCAATTTTAAGAGGTCTTTCACTTGCAGTTCATAAAGAACAAAAAACAAGACTTCCACAATTAGAAAAATTTTCAGATGAATTAAATCAGGAGGAGAATCATCTTTGATTAAATTCTAGAAAATGATAAAGAAAATGATAAAGATAAAGACAAAGTTTGGGCAAGTTCTAACAATTACTATCTCTGAACAAACAGAAGAATATATTACAGGATTTGATAAATATGGTATTTTTACAAAGGTTCTAATAACTGATATTGAAAGTTGTTCTCCATTTACAGAGGAGGTTTATTTAAGATGAGTGAAATAAATCGATATATATATCAGTGTTTAGATTGTATGTCAGAGATATGTTCTCCAAATAAGATACCTCTAGCTTGTTCTTGTGGTTCTAAAAAACTTAAGAAGCTAAATAAGTTAATTGAATTAAGTAAGAAAGAATCACTAGGATTAACAGATGATGAATTTAGTAAATTATCAAACCCCTCTATCAATCTAACCAAGCAAGAAGAAGAATTTAAAGAAAACTTGAAAACTGCTTATAGAAATATTTTAGATATATTAAAGGAATTTTTAGACCTAAAAGAAGAATATTATAATATCATTGCTTTATGGATAATTGGAACATACTTCCATGAGAGATTCCCTTCTTATCCATTCTTGTTCTTTAATGCAATAAAAGGAGGAGGAAAAACCAGAACTCTAAACCTTATCACTACTCTTTCAAAAGATGGAGAAATGTTACTAAGCCCAACAGAAGCAGTTTTATTTAGAACTAAAGGGTGTTTGGGAATTGATGAATTTGAAGGAGTAGAAAGAAAGGGTATAGAAGCAGTTAGAGAACTCCTTAACGCTTCTTATAAAAAAGGTAGTGTGATAAAACGAATGAAGCAAAAAAAGACCTTTGAAGGAGTTGAACAAGTAGTAGAAGAATTTTCAGTTTATAGACCAATAGCCATGGCTAATATTTGGGGTATGGAAAGCACTTTAGGAGACAGATGTATTCATCTTGTTTTAGAAAAATCTAGTAAAGATAATATAACAAATTTGATGGAAATTTTTGATGAAGATGAAAGAATAATTGAGACAAAAAAATTATTAAATCAGTGTAGTTTGTGTAGTTGTAGTTTCTCTGGGAAAGTATATAAGGCATGGAATGAATATGTTAAGAATAACTACACAAACTACATAAATTACACAAACAACACTAACTACACTAACTACACACAAGTCTTTAAAAGCATAAATTCGATGAGTTTGAGAGGTCGAGAGTTAGAACTTAGCTTCCCTCTTTGCTTAATTTCTACTGAAATTGAAAAAGAAAGTTTAGAAATCTTAAAAATAACTACACTAACTTTAAAAGGTATATTTAATGAACGAAAAAGTGAAGAATTAATTGAAAATAAAGATGTTCTTTTAATTCAATTTATTTCACAACAACCAGAGAAAAAAGATACCTTCTATTCCATGAAACAACTAACAGACGAGTTTAGATTATTTTCTCAAAGTTCGGAAGATTGGATTAATTCTAAATGGATGGGTAGAGCATTAAAAAGAATGAATTTAATCCTGCAAAAGAAAAGGATAGGTTATGGTATTTCAATTATTCCAGATATTAAAAAAGCACAAGAGAAATTAAAGATATTCAAACCAGCGGAGGAATCAGATGAACACTAAAGACTTACTGGTCTGTGAATTGAGTAATTGGGATAAGTTCCTTATGTGGCTTGAAAAGATTAACCACAGAGCTTCTAAACGCAAAAATAAAACAATCTACAAACAACAGGAGGTAAAATATAATGAGTAGGTCTTTAAATCTCGAAATTCCAGACAAAGTTTCTGTCTTTCTCAAATCAGAAGCAGATAAACTTGGTTTAAGAGTAACTAAGTATGTTCTTTTCCTTCTTATTGAGAAGTTTAATCAGACAAATAAAGAAAAGGAGGAGATAAATTAAACTAAATGAGTAGAAGTCGTTAAATTTTTATTTACCTCCACGGCTTTGCTCTGGAACAACACGGTAAAACACGGTAGGAAGTCAAAATTTTAATTTTTAAATATTAAATTGATATAAAAGTATAGTTTTATCAAAAGGAAATTAGGGGACAACACAAAGAAGAAGAAAAAATGGAAAAAAATAAATCAATTAAGGTCATCATAAGTGGTCAGCTATTAGATAGAGTCAGACAGGAAGCAAATAAGATAGGACACGGAGAAGCAGAACTCAAATATTTTATCAGACTATCTCTTGCTAAATACTTCAATCTGGATATAAATAATAGGAGTGTAAGAAATGAAATTGAATAATGAGATAAGGTTTGAATGTACAACAGAGTTCAAGGAAGGAACCCTTAAACTAAAAGAAGATATAGCTGGAGATTTGAGTAGGACAGCTTTTCTAAGAAAAGTATTTACAATAGGATTAAATCAGATTAAGGAAAATCTTAACAAGGGTATGGAGGTCTCTTTTGAATGGAAGAAGAAAAAGCAGTAGAAGATATAAATGAAGAACTGGAGATAGCAGAAGTAGATAAAGAAGAAGAACTAAGTGATGGACTTTATTTAAGAAATAAAGAAGGTAAAACTTTTGAGATAAAACCTAAGGTTAAGAAGTCTCCAAACATATTCTTCTTTGAAGATATGAAAGCTGGAACTAAAATAATCTTAGAGACCTCTGAACTAGATATGGAAAAGTTGGTTGGATATGGTAAGTGGGTAAATGATAATCTCCCAAAGGACTTAACTCAAAGAAGAAGTTATATTCAGTAATTATTTAATTAATGAACAGATAAAAAGGGGGAGTATTTTCTTATGTGCAAAAGGTATATAATTTTTGAACACTTAAAGAGAGTCGTCTTTTACTCATAAGAGAACCAATTATCTTTCTTACCTTTTCTTTTCTTTGCTCTCTGGATTTCTCTCCTCTCTCCAAAGCTTCCAAGTCTAAATTTT
>CAZUBO010000020.1:0-10614 GCA_964618955.1 uncultured Candidatus Saccharibacteria bacterium
ATCCTACAACGTATAAGAATACTGATGGTACTGGCTGAATACCTATCAACTTTACAGTTGTTGGATCCAATAGATATCTATCAAGTCTTCCTATTGATCCAGTCAATAACAATTCTTTCTTCTATACCTACTATTCAGGAGGATCCTATGAATTAACTGCCATCCTTTCAAATCCCAATAAGAACTCCATTAATGATGAAGGAAGTCTTACATCAACCTTTGAGATTGGTAGTCCTAATAGAACCTTTAATACTCCACTACAACGTGATAAGAATCTCATTGCCTTTTGAAAATTTGATGAAGCAACAGGCTCTGCTCTTGACTACTCTGGTAATGGACTTACTGGAACTCTTTCTGGACCTGAAAGACAAACTACTATTGGTACTAACAAAGCTATGTACTATGATGCATCAGGAACTGACTATATCTCAACATCTGCATTTGCAATTCCTAATACGGGGGTCATTAGCGTAGAGACATGGATGAAGAGCCAAATTAATGGAACCCAAGTAATATTGGGCGATAATGGATGAAGTATTACGACGGGATATTTTTGGATGAGAAGGTATCTTAATACTAATAATTTAACTTATTCTTATGCTGACGGAACATCTTCGCCAAACCCTACTTTTACTAATTTCTTCCAAAATCTAGATAATCAATGAATTCATATAATAGTAACTTGCAATTATGCTAATAAAACATTGAAAGCTTATAGAAATGGAATTCAATTTGGAACCACTCAAAATCTTACAGGTACTCCAGCATTTCCATTAGCTAATAGAGTAAAATATATTGGTTCATTTGATAATAACGCTAGCGGTATTACCGACGGCTCTCTTGATGAAGTAAGAATATATAATAGAGGATTGAGTGATGAAGAGGTAGCCCAGCATTATACGTCGACGAAAGGAGAATTTGGATTATAAAATAAAATTATGAAAACAATCTATGTGGTGGGAACACCAATCGGAAATTTAAAAGATATGACGAATCGAGCTGTAGAAACATTACAAAATGTCGATATTGTTTTTTCAGAGACGCCAAGAACAACAATGAAGTTGCTAGCATATTTTGAAATTAAAAAACCAGTATATGCGTTTTTTCAAAATCCAACTGAAAAACAAACAGAAGATATGTTGAAGATTTTGGATACCAAGGACATTGCTTTAGTGAGCGAAGCAGGAACTCCAGGAGTATCAGATCCAGGAAATAAATTAATTAGTGAGATTTTGAAGAAAGATAATTCGATAAAGATAATACCAATACCAGGAGTATCGGCGATAACTACAGCTATAAGCGTATCGGGAGTTAATTCTCAGAAGTTTGCTTTTTTTGGTTTTGTACCAAAAACTAAAAAGAATAAATTCTGAAAAGAAATTAGTGATTTTGATGGATTGGCAATTTTTTTTGAATCGCCATTTCGAATTAAAAAAACTTTGTTTGAGATCAAAGAAAAAGTTGAAAACAAAAAGCAAATTTTAATTTTTAGAGAATTAACTAAGATATATGAAGAAGTTGTTCGAACTAATTTTGAGAATTTGGAAGTCGATATTTCAGGGTTGAAAGAGAAGGGGGAGTTTACAATATTAGTAATTTAAATTTAAAAATATGAAAAAACCAACAATTAAAAATGTAAAGACTTTATTGATGAAAGTTATAGATCCGGAATTGGGAATTGACATTGTTAGTTTAGGGTTTATTAAGAAGATTGAAATTTTGAAGAGTAAAATTAAAATTTCAATGGTTTTGACTTTTAGTGGTTGTCCATTCATTCCTATGATGGTGTCAGAAATGCAAAAAGTAATTGAAAATGAATATTCTGAATATGTCGTAGAAGTGAAGATTTTAAAACAAAAATGAAGTCCACCGAAGAATTTAAAAATTAAATAAAACATATATGGATAATTTATACTGTTATTTAAACGGTAAGATTTTAAAACTTAAGGATACGAAGATCTCTCCATTGGACTTGGGATTTTCTAGAGGTTATGCAATTACAGAAGTTTTGAGAGCTGATAATTCAAAGATATTTTTGTTTGATGAACATTATAAAAGGTTAATGAAGGCAGTAAAGTCTTTGAGATTGAATTTAAAAGAATCTAAGACAGAAATCAAAAAAATAATGGAAACTTTGATGAAAAAGAACAAAGTTAAGGATGCGAAGTTAAGATTGGTTTTGAGTGCTGGGATTGGCAAGACGGATTTAGATTTAGGATCGGATCAGACTTTGTTTGTTTTGGCTGAAAAAGCCCCAGTCTATCCTAAGGAATACTATACTAAAGGAATTAAATTAATTAGTGTTAATTTTAAACGAAATTTAAATGACGTAAAGTCTGTTGACTATATTGAAGCAATAAGGAATAGAAAATTAATGTTTGCTAAAGGGGCTCATGAGATACTATATATTGCTAATAACAAAGTTTTGGAATGCTCTACTAGTAATATCTTTATGTTTAAGAAGGGGATATTAGTTACTCCAGATAATGGAGTATTATTTGGAGTTACTAGAGGGTTGGTTTTAAAAGTAGCTAAAAAAGCTTTTAAAATTGAGATGAGAGAGATTGGTTTTGAAGAATTATTGAAGGCTGATGAAGTATTCATTACCGCTACTTCTAAAGAGATAATACCAATAGTCAAAATTGATAGTAATATTATTACTAAGGGGAAGGTAGGGGAGAATACTAAAAAAATGATGGAATTGTTTAAGGTTGAGAAGGAAAAGATACTTAAAAGTTAGTACCCTTGCGAAATTAGCAATAATATGTTAATATTTATTTAATTAACCAAATCCTAATAAATGTATTATGGCTCAAATCTGCAATAACTGTGGCAAAGGCCGCAATAAAGCCGTTTCTTGAAAAAAGATTATGTCAAAATTAGATCCTACTAAAAGATATTTTCAAAAACCTAATCTTCATAAAGTTCAATTGACTACTGGTCACAAAGTAAGAGTTTGTACCAAATGTCAACGAAAACTTACTGCAGGGAACAAAATAAAATAGAATTAAGCTTCAAAATTAAGTTTTTGAAGCTTAATTTTTTGTTTGCAAAAGAATAGGGAAATGTGATATAATATGAGTATAATTAAAATATTAAATTAATAATATGGAAAAACAAAAAGTTGATTGGAAATGAGCAGGGTCTTTTTTAGCGATATTTTTAATTATCGTTGTTACTGCAACATTAAGCTATTCTTGCTATAGTACTTGCGATAGTTTCAGTTGTTTTAGTTGCACAATATTGCCAGGTATATTTTTTGTAGCAGCTATTTTATCACTAGTCAAATTGTTAATAAGTTTTATGCTTATAAGAGATAAAATTTTAAGAAGAAAACAAGTTAAGCATGCGGTTTTACTATTTGTTATATCAATGATTGGATTTTTATTAAATTCTATACATGGATAATTTTTTGTTTTAATAATATAATTAAATTATAAATATGGAAAATAAAAACATTGCTTTTATAGGTATTATAGCTTATATATTATGGCTCGCAATTTCTAACATAGGTCAATTCGGCATAAACTTTCTATCAATTATTTATTTTGGATTTACATGTGTTGTTTCTTTATTTGTCGGTATGTTCTTATTCAAATTATGAAATAAATATATATATTTTGGTTTGCTAAGTATTATGTTGTTTGCGTTAACAGTTTTAATATTTTCAGAAGCCAGTTCCTTATATAATAGTACAATATATTATATAGTAGACGCTATAATACCTAATACTTTGACTTATAATGTTCCCATTATTAATCCAATTGTTTCGATAATGTCATTAGCTTTTATTTTTTCGGCGATATCTCGTCTCAGAGAGAAAAAGCAGACAAGATTTTTATTGATATTATTCATTGGTTCAATGTTCCTTTCTTTATATTCTCAATTTTCTTCATTGCAAGACGAGGCGATTCTTTTGCCTATTATTGGTAACATAACGTATTTTGTTATATATTTTTTAGTTGTAGCATATTTATTAGGTTTCATATATAAAGATAAAACAGTAAGTTAATATTATGCTCATAACTTAACAATATATACCGGATTATTAATTAAAATAGTTCTGACTTCATCGAGTAGGGTCTGTGCAAAAAATATACTTGAAAAAGTGTGTTTTTCTAATAGAGATGCTGTTTTATAAGAAGAATTTTTTGTTTGTCTTCTTTATTCTTTTTTTGTTTTCGATATTTATTAAGAAGTCCTTTTTCATAAATATCTAGGTATTGGTTTAAAGACAGATTATAATATTCGACGGATTCCAATTTTTCTTTTTTGAATTGATTTTTATTGATATCGGTGAGTTTTTGTATGTCGCTGATTTTTAAGATAGATATTGGAATGTTGTGACCATTAAATTCTTGCCAGTGGGTGGCGTCAATTTCGTAGTCCAAGCTAGGCATGATATTGTTTTTAATATTGTCTCAGTTATTAGCGAATTCTTCATTAGAAATGATGAGATCTAGGTCATTAATAATTCCTTGCTCGCCGATAAGTAAACTTAACCCAAAAGAACCATAGATAATTGGTAGTATGTTTATTTTATTTAATTCTTTAGTAAGTTTTAAGAATATATCTAAAACTTCTTGATTGTGTGGCAACTTGAACATATTTGCTATTTTAATTAGTTTTTTGTATAACTATATTGTACGATATTTTATATAAAAAAGCCATATGGGCTATTTTTTGAATTTGACTAATAAAGAAGAATATGATTAAATACTATTAGTTTTTCAAAAAATTTAAGGGGGGAAAATGAAAATATTGCGTTCTATAACGGTCAATGAGATGATATCTCAATACTTATTAAACGAGTTTTATTCAGATTGTTTTAATAAGTCGATTGTCAAGCAATTAAAAGATTTGGGACTTAGCCAGGATATTATATTAAATCCTGATATTAATGATGAAGTTCAAAACGACTTTAGAGGAAGAATTTTAACTGGGTATAGAGGTTTTGCAAACAAAACGTTTATGTTTGAAAACTTTCCATCTGAAGTTGAGTGGACAAGGGCATTAATTAATCAAGATGAAATATTCCGAATTCAATATATTAATTCGGAAGATTGGATTGAGCTTGCTGGTGGAACTAGAAGTCCTAAGGAAGCGTCTTTAAACATTAGGTATGAATTAAAATCTTTTAATCCTAAGATAGTTGAAGCTGCTGAGTCTTTACGAATGGGGAATATTTTTAATACTCTCATTTTGGTTACAGATCATCATAAGCTAATTATACTAGATGGTCACCTGCGAATTACAGCTTATATGTTGGAGCCAGATTTAATACCGCATTCATTAGAGGTAATTGTAGGGTTTTCTCCTAAGCTTAGCAATTGGATTTATTATTAGAGCAAATCCGAAAAGAGGGTGTTGGATTTCCAATACCCTCTTAGACATTTTTTAAAACAAGAGTTTAGCTCTTGTTATTTTTTTGTTTTCTTGATATGATTTTAGTGATTAAATATATTAGAAAAGACATATGAATATTTTAGATATTTTGAATAATCAAAAAAATAACAAAGACAGAGACGAGAAATTAAAAACTATCTATGATGATAGTAGGGAACGTAATACTGAGATTAAGGCAGACGGCTTAGGTTTGCCATACATTGATTTGAAAAAAGTAAATATTGAGATTGATGCTTTAGGTTTGATTAGCGAAAATACCGCCAAAGAATTTGGTATGGTATGTTTTCAAATCAAAAACAAACAATTGGCTGTTGCAATATTAGATAATACTGAAAATACTGCAAAAGTTATTAAGAATTTTGAAAAACAAGAATACGAAGTTAAGTTATTCATTTGTTCTATAGCTAGTTTGGAATGTGCTTTTGAAAAGTATTCGTTAGTAGCTAAGACCCGAGAAGTAATTACGGATGTTTTGGAGATCGGGAACTATACCAAAGTTGAATTTAAAGATTTGAAAGATGTTTTAAATCAGATGGATGAGAATAATATTTCTTTAATCAATGCGACGATTTTTAAATCTGCTATTTTTGCTGGAGTATCCGACGTGCATATAAGTCCGAAGGAGACAGAAGCAGTTTTGAAGTTTAGAATTGATGGAGTATTGTTTGATGTTGCTAGTATTTCAAATAGTCTATACTTAAAATTAAGAGATAGAATTAAGTTACTTGCAAGATTGAAATTGAATATTCAAGATGGTCCACAAGACGGGAGATTTACAATTAAAGATAATAGTGAAGACTATCAAGCAAGAACTTCTTCAATTCCTAGTTTGTTTGGTGAAATTTTAGTTATGAGAATTCTAAGTCAAAAAGCCATTGCATTATCTTTAGGGGATTTAGGATTGGATAATGATGAAGTTAAATTGATGGAAGGAGTAATTTCTAGTCCTAATGGTATGGTATTAGTTACTGGTCCTACCGGATCAGGTAAGACTACTACTCTATATTCAATTCTAAAGGAAAAAGCCAAACCCGGAGTAAATATTATTACTATAGAAGATCCAATAGAATACCAGATGAAGGGAATCAATCAAACCCAAGTTGATGAGAAGAGGGGTTATGATTTTCAAGATGGTTTAAAATCAATTTTGCGACAAGATCCTGATACAATTATGGTAGGCGAGATTCGAGATAAGGAGACGGCCAATATTGCAATTCAAGCTTCACTAACTGGACATTTAGTTTTGTCGACTTTACATACTAATGAATCAGCAGGAACGATTGCCAGATTAATGGAATTTGAAATTGAGAATGATATTATTGCTTCTAGTTTGAAATTGATTGTATCCCAGAGATTAGTTAGAAAGCTATGCCCACATTGTAAAGAAGAATATGTAATTGACGAAGAGACGTTAGAAGAGATTAAAAAAGCAATTTCAATCTTATCACCTAAGAGTAATTTTGTAGCACCAAAAGAAATTAAAAAATTATATAGATCGAAAGGATGTAGCAAATGTAATAACTTAGGGTATAAAGGTCAAGTTGGTATTTTTGAATTGCTATTTATTAATGATGATATTAATGAATTAATTAAAAATCGAAGTTCAATAGCTGAAATTCGAGAAACAGCAATTAAGGGTGGTATGGTGCCATTGTTCCATGATGGATTGGCTAAAGTTTTGAGAGGAGAGACTTCGTTAGAAGAATTAGTAAGAGTGTCAGGCGATATCGAATATGTAGCGTTAATGTTTAGCAAATTATTGAAGCAATCATTATTAAGAGGGATTGAAGTTACTGATGAGGAAGAGAAGAATGTTTTGAGTATTATTAATAACTTACCAAAATTAGAAGATTTGATTAACAATCAAAAGTCAGCCGATGTATTTGAATTGATTTGTATTATGGCTTTGATTTTTAAAGCTTCAGACATTCATATTGAACCAGAAGAGAAGGAAGTTAAAATACGTTATAGGGTTGATGGGGTATTACTAGATAAGCTAACAATGTCAGTAAGTAGTTATCTAGGAGTAATACAGTATTTGAAAGATTTGATTTTGATTGATGATAAGAATAATAGTTTGGTATCTGAAGGAAGATTCAAAATCAAAACTAATGGACAATCCAAAGACATTAGAGTTTCGATTGTACCAAGTGGTTTTGGAGAATCAGTAGTTATGAGATTGTTAAAATCTGATATTACAAAATTAGAATTAACTGATTTAGGACTATATCCAGAGATGTTACCAACATTAAAACAAATGATTTCCAAACCTAATGGGATAGTACTGGCGTGTGGCCCAACAAGTTCTGGTAAGACTACTACTATGTATTCAATATTATCAAGTTTGAATAATTCAAATGTTAAGATAATGACAGTTGAAGATCCAATTGAATATCAAATAAAGGGAATAATTCAAACTCAAGTTGATGAGAAGATGGGATATACTTTTTCAGAAGCTTTGAGAAGTTTCTTGCGTCAGAATCCAAATATCATATTGGTTGGTGAAATTCGTGATGAAGAGACGGCTAAAGTGGCAGTGCAAGCTTCGTTGACTGGACATTTGATCTTATCAACTATTCATACGATTGATAGTGTTGGAGCAATATCGAGATTAGAGAATTTTGGAATTAATAGTCAGGAATTATCGGCTAGCTTTAGTGGGGCAATATCTCAAAGATTAGTTAGGAAGCTATGTCCATATTGTAAAGAAGAAATTAAATTAGAAAAAGCTGATGCAAAATATATTGAAGATGTTTTAGAATCAATATCTCCAGAAATGCGAAAGAAATTCGAATTTAGACTAAGCAAGGAAAAGAAAAATTACAGGGAAGTTGGATGCGAGAAATGTAATCATACTGGGTTCAGTGGCCAGATAGGTTTGTTTGAAATTTTGAGTAGTGATAATGAGATTGAAGGGTTAATTGCTAACAAAGCTGATAGTTTAGTATTTAAAAAAGAATTATTAGAAAGAAGTTTGAATTTAGAACAAGATGGAGTTCTAAAAGTAATAGAAGGAGTGACAACATTATCAGAAATACGAAGAGTTGTCGGCGAGAAGTAATACAATTAAAAGACCGAGATGGTTAAGGAGACCATCTCGGTTTTTTAATAAAGCACATTAATCTGTAGGTATCGTCCTCCGCATGACGCGGAGATTAAGAACTCTACTGAGGAGTAACCAAGTCGAAACCGAGCTATCCATCGGATTAAAGTTCTGAGGGCCAAAAGCAATAAATCGCCCTTGCACCTACAGATTAATGCGTTTTAATTTACGTGACCCTTTTTCAGGGTGACAAGTAAAGATTATATCATGCCCCAGATATTTTGTCAATAGGTAGTTGTGGATAACGTGTTTATATCTTTTTTGGGGGTAATTTTGACTCGTTTGGGGTTGTTTTATTTTAAAAAATACGTTATACTTAAGGCAGTTAGAAAGTTGAATATATTTTTAAAGATTTTTTAATAAAAAATTAAAATTAAAGCAATGTTTAATAAAATTAAAAACAATTTGAAGAATTTTCTTTTAATAATATTAGTAATAATATTAATTGGTGGATTTTTTATCGTTAGGGCTTTGATTTCGAAAGACAAAACAATAGAATCAGAGACAACTACAACAACAGAGAATACAATTCCAAAGATGAATATATTAGACGATAATTTTTATTCTAATATTCAATCGGCTGGGAAGGGGAATAAGAATTCGGAAAGATATGTTACGATATTGTCAGACTATAGCTGTCCATGATCAACGAAATTCTATAATGAAACAATTTCGGAATTTTTGAAAAGCAAAGATATAAATAAAGTATGATTGCAATATGATTTTTTGGTTTTGAATGAAGATTCACCTTCATTGTTACCTACCGAAGGAGCTTATTGTGCTAATGAGTATGGTAGATTTTGAGAATTTCATGATGGGGTATTTGCTTTAAAAGCTAAATATGAAAAAGTAGAAGATGCTTTTACAAAAGCAAATATTGATAAGCTAGCTGATAGTTTAGGAGTTAACGGGGATCAATTCAAACAATGTATGAGTGAGCATAAATACAAACAGTTGATTATAATGCGAGCCGAATATTATTTAGATAATATTGATAAGTTGGGGGTACCAGCCACATTCTTGGATGGCAAACCAGTAACTTTGTTTATTGAAGGGAAAGATCAAATAGTAGGAGCTATTGATTTGATAACCTTTACTCAGAAGATAAATCAATGATTACAAAATAATTAATATTTTAAATTCATAATTATGGAAAATATACCTGTTGGAAAATTTATTGTAAAAGTATATTCAACACCTTCATGTCCTTGATGCGAAGTAGCTAAGAAGTTTTTGTTTGAGCATAATGTTCCTTTTGAAGCAATTGACGTATCACAATCCGAAGAATTAATTATGGATTTGATAAACAAAACAGGACAAACTGGAGTGCCAGTTATTGAAATTAATGGTGAATATATTACTGGCTTCGATAAATCAGCAATTTGTCAAAAATTAGGTATTAATGAAGCATAAAAACATCCTTTGATCTTAATTTTGGGTAAAAAACAAGATTAAGGTCGGGGGATTTTCGCAAATTTGACCTACCTTTACAAAATCTGATAAATGTGGTATAATACTTATAGTTGGTTTTAAACCAATAATTAAATACATTAACTTAAAAATTAAGTAAAAATCTATGAAAAATATACTAATTGCTTTAATGTTGATGATTGTATTAGTCTTTTCTTATACAGTCCCAGCATTAGCTAGTATTAATTATAATTTAAATACGGCTAATACTCAAATGAATTTTGATAGTGTTGTTACAACAACTACTACCAAACCATTTTGATATATCTGTAACGAAGCGTCATGAAGTTGTATAGTTTCTTATACGCACAAGAAAGATGTTAATGGGAATTTAATACCAGAGTATGACGCTTATTCGAAGTGTGCATCAAATTGTTATTCAAGAACTACAGTAAATACAAATTATTCTAACTATTCTTATACAACTACAACAACCAGACCAAGCTATACCTATACTACTAATCCAAGTTACTATTATGCTACTACAACAACTACTAGACCTAGTTATACTTATACTACTAATCCAGTAGCTAATTTTGTAGCTACAACTACAAAGCCAAGCTATACCTATACTACAACTACCAAACCAGTAGTATTGTTTAATAACCAAATTAATAATCAAATATCTAACTTTG
>CAZUBO010000021.1:0-10085 GCA_964618955.1 uncultured Candidatus Saccharibacteria bacterium
ACTCCATTAATGATGAAGGAAGTCTTACATCTACCTTTGAGATTGGTAGTCCTAATAGAACATTTAATACTCCACTACAACGTGATAAGAATCTTATTGCCTTTTGAAAATTTGATGAAGCAACAGGCTCTGCTCTTGACTACTCTGGTAATGGACTTACTGGAACTCTTTCTGGACCTGAAAGACAAACTACTATTGGTACTAACAAAGCTATGTACTATGATGCATCAGGCTCAGATTATATCTCAACTCCTTCTTTTGCTATACCTGATACAGGAGTACTTACGATAGAGGCGTGGATGAAGAGTACAAATAAAGTTGGGTCACGACAAACAATAGTTGGAGAAAATACCAGTAATACATTGGGCTATCTTCTTGTATATAGAGGGACTAATACAACTTATTTATGATGTGGATATTCAGATGGAACAATAGTAACTGATTCTGGTTTCAATAATTTTTTTCAAAATTTAGATAATCAATGGGTCCATATAGTAACGGTTATAGATTATGTTAACAAAAAAGTGTATGCCTATAGAAATGGAGTATTGTTTGGAAATAATACCCTTGGAGGCACACCTCAATTTCCTTTAACTAATGCGGTTAGATATATCGGTGCTTATAATGCTGGTGTTCAGTTTCAACTCACCGATGGCTCCCTTGATGAAGTAAGAATATATAATAGAGGGCTAAGTGTGGAGGAAATTGCTCAGCATTATACTTCTACAAAAGGGGAATTTGGCTTATAATCAACAAAATGCCTTGATTATTTCTTAAATATTTGTTAAAATATACATATAAAATTAAGTAGATTTTTATGGATTTAAAAGAGATTGATAGCTTGGAATTACAGCTAGAAAATGAATTGCGTCAAATTAAAAATGCTGACGAATTAGAAAAATTTAGAGTTAAATATTTGGCTCGTAAAGGCGAGTTGAATGATTTTTTTGAGCAATTAAAAACTTTAGAAGTTAATGATAAAAGAATTTTTGGACCAAGACTGAATGAATTAAAAAAGAATATTGAAAATGTTTTTGAGCAAGTCAAAAACGGTTTTTCAAATTCTAAAGAAGATATGTTTTTTGATTATACCATACCTGGAATTAAAAAAGAAATTGGATCATTGCATCCGATTACTTTAATGACTAGACATATGCTTAAAGTGTTTGATTCTTTCGGGTTTGAAATAATGGAAGCCGGTGAGGTTGAAAGTGAATATTATAATTTTGATAGTTTAAATATTGAAAAAGACCACCCAGCAAGAGATTCATGAGATACTTTTTGATTAGATAAGAAATATATTTTACCAGTCGAAAATAAAAAAGATGAATTTAAATCCAAGAATTTGTTATTAAGAACTCATACTAGTCCGGTGCAGATGAGATATATGGAGAAGAACAATCCACCTTTTAGAATGGTAGCTCCAGGTAAAGCTTTTCGTTATGAAGCTACTGACGCAAGACATGATTTTCAATTTAATCATTTTGAAGGATTGATGGTAGGTGAAGATATTAGTTTGGCTAATTTCAAATCAATCATTACTGATATGATTCGTGAGATTATTGGTCAAAAAGATTTGAAAGTTCGTTTGCGTCCTAGTTATTTTCCTTTTGTTTCCCCAGGATTAGAAGTGGATGTGGAATGTTTTAAATGTCATGGTAATGGAGAGAAGTGCTCTCTATGTTCTAGTAGTGGTTGAATTGAAATGGGGGGAGCAGGAATGGTGCATCCAAATCTATACAAAGCGGCCAAGTGAGATAAATACAATTATCAAGGATTTGCTTTTGGTTTTGGAGTGGAAAGATTTGCGATGATAAAATATCAAATCCCAGATATTAGATGATTTAATTCAGGTGATTTGAGATTTTCAAAGCAGTTCTAAGATTTAATAATTAAATTTGTTTTATGCTCTATTCATATAATTTATTACAAAGTTTTGTAAAGCAAAAATTAGTAAGTGCTAGTAAGCTAAGCGAGATGTTTAATATGTGTTTGGGAGATTGTAGCTTTAAAAAAGTCAATAATGACTATGTTTTTGATATTGAGTTAACTCCTAATAGGGTTACAGTTTTGGCTGGACATAAGAATATGGCTAAAGAAGTTTGCGCTATATTAGGATTTGATTTTAAGACTGAAAAAGAATACAAAATTGCTAAAGTTACAAAGCCAATTGTGATGAGCGTAAAGAATGAAGCTAAGAATTCTTGTGAAGGATACTTGGGAATAGTTTTGACAAATATCAAAATTAAAGAATCACCGCAATTCATTAAAGATGCTTTAAATAATTGTGGATTAAGAGCAATTAATAACGTAGTTGATATTACTAACTATGTAATGTTGGTATTAGGACAACCAATGCATGCTTTTGATTATGACAAGATAGAAGGAAGTAAGATCAATGTTCGTTATGCTTTGAAGGGCGAAGAGATTACAGTTTTGACTGGAGATAAATATGTTTTAAATGAAAATATTTTGGTAATAGCTGATAGTGTAAAGCCTATGGCTATTGCTGGAATCAAAGGTGGAGTTACTGGTGAGATTGATAAGAATACTAAAACTATTATGATTGAAAGTGCTAATTTTAATAGTGTTGATATTTACAAAACTTCTAAAGCTTTAGGATTAGTTACTGATGCTTCAGTTCGTTTTAGTCATAAGTTAGATTTGAGCGTTACTAAAGAAGCTTTAAGTTTGGCAGTAGAGTTATTTGTAAAATATGCTAATGCTAAAGTAGTTAGTAATGTTTTAAAGACTACTGAAATTGATGAGAAGCCTCTAATTATTCCTTTTAATTTAGCAAGGGTTACAAAGTTAGTTGGTGAAGAAATTCCTGAAAAAGAAATTGAAAAGACTTTAGTTCGATTGGGATACAAGATCAAAAAGATGTCCAAGAATTTATGAAATGTTTTTGTGCCGCTATATCGTAACAATGTTTTGATTTTTGAAGATGTTGTTGATGATGTGGCAAGAATTCATGGTTTTGATAATTTAAAAACCAAGGCCCCTGTAGTTGAATTATCAGCTTTGAAAGTAAATGAATTTTATAAATTTAAAGATAATTTAAAGGATTATATGGCTATGGTGGAGATGGACGAAGTATACAATTATAGCTTTATTAATGATTTTGATGTAAAGTTTTTGGATACCGAAAAGAAAGATCAGTTGATTGGGTTGAAAAATTGTTTGAGTGCTAATTTTAAGTATTTAAAGCCAGTTTCGTTTATTTCTTTGTTGAAGAACGTTAATACGAATTTATCATATTTTGATAAAGCCAAATTCTTTCAAGTGGATAAGAATTATATAGTAGTTAATGATGTTGTTTTTGAAAAAACATATTTGAGTTTTTGTAGTTATGATACAAACAAAAAGAAAAAAGATCAAGAAATACTATTGGAAGTTAAGGGGGCGATTGAAAGTGTATTGGGTAAATTAGGAATTACTAATTCTCAGTATTATTTCTCTGATAAGTATTTGAAAGGTGAATTTGAAACTCAAAAGATTTCTAAAACAACAATGTATATTTATGGGCAGAATGAAGAATTATTAGGGTATATTATTAGTGTTAATGATAATACTAAGGTGGAATACAAGATAAAAAATGATCAGAAAAATCCTTCGGTAGTTTTAGGTGAGATTGATTTGGAAAAGTTATTCAAGCTAGTTCAAAAATCAATTGATTTTAAAGCAATTCCTAAATTCCCTTCAAGTATTAGAGATATTTCAGTAATGGTTGGTAATAGAGTTTTGGTGAATGATGTTATGCAGGATATTCAGTTATTAAAGATTGATGATTTGAAGGATATAGATATTTTTGATATTTACGAAACTGAAGGCCAGAAGAGTTTGTCATTTCATTTGATATTTAGAAATGAAGAGAGGACGCTAGAGGCAAATGAAGTAGAAAAATATCTAGAATTGATAAAACAAAATTTAATTAAGAAGGGGTATATTATTCGTTAAATTATATATTATGCAAATCAAAATTAATAAAACTGGAAGCAAAAAAGAAGAACAGGAGGTTGTTATCAAAAAGCCAGTCGAAAAAGTGGTTGAAAAAGTTGAAGTAAAAGCAGCAAAGGAAAGCAAAAAAGTTAAGGAAGTTGTTAGTGAAGGTAAAGGTTATTCAGCTAAAGATATTTTTGTTTTGGAAGGTTTGGAACCAGTAAGAAAAAGACCAGGTATGTATATTGGTTCTACTGGCATTTCGGGTTTGCATCATTTGGTATGAGAAGTCTTTGATAACTCAATTGATGAAGCATTGGGAGGTTTTTGTAATAGAATCAAAATTGAATTACTAGAGAATAATCAAGTAGCAGTATTAGATAATGGTAGAGGTATTCCAGTTGATTATCATGCGCAGTCTAAAAAATCAGCTTTAGAAACAGTTTTGACAACTTTGCATGCTGGTGGTAAGTTTGGTGGAGATTCATACAAGATATCTGGAGGTTTACATGGTGTTGGTGTGTCAGTAGTCAATGCCTTATCAAGTTATTTAAAAGCTGAAGTATATCGTGATGGATTTTTGTATACCCAGGAATATTCTAAAGGCAAACCAACATCCCAAGTAACTAAAGTAAAGAGTAAAGAAAAAATTGAACATGGAACTAGAATCACTTTTGAACCAGATCAAACTATTATGCAGGAAATACGTTTTGATTGAAAAACTATTTTAGATCATATTCGCGAACAAGCCTATTTGGTTCGAAAAATTCAAATTGATTTAGCAGATAGAAGAGAGAAAAAAGATGAAAAAGATTATACCTTCTATTTTGAAAATGGAATAGTTGCATTTTTGAATTATTTGATTAGAGATCATGAAACGAAATCAATTCAAAAGAATATTTTTTATGTTTCTGATACGTCTAATGAGATTGATGTTGAGATTGCTTTATCTTATGTTGATGAGATTGAGACTTCGGAATTAGCTTTTGCTAATAATATTCATACTCCAGAAGGAGGTATGCATTTGACTGGATTTCGTTCAGCTTTGACTCGGGTATTAAATGATTATTTGAAGAAGACTTATGCAAAGGAGAATTTATCTTTAACGGGGGATGATGTTAGAGAAGGCTTAATGGTGATTGTATCAGTCAAGATTCGTGAGCCACAATTCGAAGGTCAGACAAAAGCAAAATTAGGAAATCCTGAAGCTAGAGTTGCGGTTGATCAAGTTATGTCAAAAGCATTTCGTGATTTCCTAGAGAAGAATCCAGAGGATGTCAAAAGAATTATTGAAAAATGTTTAATTTCTGCTAAGGCAAGATCAGCAGCTAAGTTGGCACGTGAAAATGTTTTACGTAAGAGTGTTATGGAACATACTACATTGCCAGGTAAGTTAGCTGATTGTATTTCTCGTAAGGCTGAGAATTCAGAGTTATTTATAGTTGAGGGCGACAGCGCTGGTGGTTGTTTTTCAGGCGATACTAAAATTAAATTAACTGATGGACGTAATTTATCTTTTGTGGAGTTAATAAAAGAAGATTTGGAAGGAAAGAAAAATTATTGTTATACTATTATAGATGATGGTAGTATTGATGTTGCTGAAATTAAAAATTCAAGAAAGACAAAAGAAAATCAGAAAGTTTTAAAAATTGTTTTAGATAACGACGAAGAGATTGTTTGTACATTGGACCATAAGTTCATGTTAAGAGATGGAGAATACAAAGAGGCAGATACTTTAAACGAAGAAGATATATTAAAAACTGATAATATTGAAATTAAATTAAAATCTAAAGAATATTTAGATGAACTAATCGATGTCTATGATTTGGAAATTGAGAATACTCATAATTTTGCTTTAGCAAGTGGAGTGTTTGTCCATAATAGTGCCAAACAAGGACGAGATCGTCATACCCAGGCAATATTGCCATTGCGTGGTAAGATTTTGAATGTTGAAAAGGCAAGATTAGATAGGATGATGGGATCAGAAGAAATTAAAGCAATTATTTTGGCTTTAGGAACTTCAATATCTGAAGATTTTAATATTGATAAATTGCGTTATCATAAGATTGTATTGATGTCTGATGCTGACGTTGATGGTGCTCATATTAGAACTTTGTTATTAACTTTGTTTTATAGATATTTCTTACCAGTGATTGAGAAGGGTTGTTTGTATGCAGCACAACCGCCATTGTATAGAATTCAAAAAGGTAAGACTTTTAGATATGCTTATTCTGATGAAGAAAAAGAAAAGATTTTAGAAGAAATTCTAAAATTAAAAGATGAGAAAAAAGAAGTTAAAGGCAAGAAAGAAAAAGAAGAAGAGGTTGAGGAAGAGAATATTGAGAATGCTGATAATAGTGATGAAGAAGTTGAAACTCAGAAATACAAGGGGGTAATTGTTCAGAGATACAAAGGTTTGGGTGAAATGAATCCTGAACAATTATGGGAGACTACTATGGATCCAAAGATGAGAATTCTAAAACAGATTACAATAGATGATGCTAAAGAAGCTGATAGATTGTTTGATATTTTAATGGGGGAGGAGAGAATGCCTAGAAAGAAATTCATTCAAGTCTATGCCAAGAAGGTTAAGAATTTGGATGTGTAGAATTTAGATAATACAAAATGGCCTAGGATTTTTTCAATCTAGGCCATTTTTGATTTAAGTAACTTATTTCTGTAGGAGGATTTCTTTGTTTTCAATACTGAATTGTTTTAGAGTTTCTATAAGTGAATCATCTATCATAACAGGAATACTTCCTGGCATGAATAGACGTCCGTCCATTATTCTATATTCAGTTTCTTCAACAGGTTCTTTGTCGACAATATATTGAGAGATGCTTTGCATAAGCTGCAGGAACTGTTTTGGAGTTAATCTCTGGGTGTTGTTGATCCATATCCAGTTTTCTCCAGTTTTTTTATCTTTAGTGAGTATAATTTTGAATGTCGAAATAATCATTTTTATTTTGAAGCGGGAAACTGGTTTTTTATGACTAACTATAACGGCGTTAATAATGTCATGATGACGTTTTTTGATTGTCATAAAGTTTGGTTGTTTTACGATAGCATCTTTTAATGGCAATACAGTTGTTTTTTTGGACTCTGCTTCAATAATATTAGGCTCCTGAACAGGAACATTTTCTGGTGATTCTGATGGGGGCAAGGATTCCAATAATTTTTGATCTGCTTTTATTTCTTTGTTTGGAGGTTCATTTTCTACTTTATCAATTGCTTTATTGGCAAAGTTAACGTGTTCTTGCTCGTCAGTGTTATGATTTTTAACAAGAGTACTCTTTTTTAGTGATTTTTTAACGGTACTTTTTTGTATTTGTGATAACAGTGTTTCTAATTGTTTTATTGTTTTGGAATTTATAGGATACTCTTTTAGAATGGATTTTTCGTTTAACCATTGTTGCAGTTCTTGTGGTGTGTAGGGTTTTGAATATGGCTCATTAGATGTTGGATAAATTGTTACAAAGTGCTCACTGACTGTAACAGTAATTCTAGGAAATTTTAAAACAACTTTCTTAAACATTTTTCCTCCTTTTCATTTTTTGAGCCATTTTATGGCTGTATTTCGGTGTACACGGTAAAGTTAATATAATATTACTACAAAATTGGTATTATGTCAAATTGATCAAAAGGGGTATTTTTTGTTGTTTTTTGAATGATTTTGTGATATTATTTAGATAATAAGATAATAAAGAAATATGATTGATCAAAACGAAGTAAATCATTTATTAGAACTTTCGAGATTAGAGATAACTGATAATGAAAAACAAAATCTTTCAAAAGATTTGGAGAATATTTTGAAATATGTAGAACAATTATCGGAGGTTAATACTGATAACGTTGAACCAATGACGGGTGGAACTTTTAATATGAATGAATATCGAAAAGATAATTTTGAAGATAGAAAGTTTGATACAAAGAAGGTTCTAGAAGTTGCTCCTAAGAGCGAGAATGGTTTTTTTGAAGTACCAAAAATATTTAATTAAAAAATATGATAAAAGACATACAAAATAAAATACAAAATGAAGAAGTAAATTTAGCTAATGAAGTTGGTAGTTTTTTAAATGATTTTGAGAATATAAATTCAGAATTAAATGCTTTTGTATCTAAGAATGAAAAGGCATTAGAAGATGCTAAGATTAGTATTGATAGAATTAAATCTAACAAGGCGTTGAAGTTGGATGGAATTAAGATTGGTATTAAAGACAATATATTAGTTGAAGGATTGAAGGCAACTTCAGGTTCAAAAATCTTAGAAGACTATGTTGCTACTTATGATGCAACGGTAGTAAAGAAAATACGAGAAGCAGGTGGTATTGTTCTGGGCAAGACTAATATGGATGAATTTGCTATGGGGTCATCAAACGAAACTTCATATTTTGGAGTAGTGAAGAATCCAATTGATAAGACTAAGGTATCAGGAGGATCATCAGGTGGATCAGCAGCTAGTGTAGCTGGATCGTTAGTTGAAGTGGCTTTGGGATCGGATACAGCTGGGTCTATAAGACAGCCAGCTAGCTTCTGCGGGGTTGTGGGGTTCAAACCGACCTATGGAGCCGTATCTCGTTTTGGATTGATGGCAATGTCTTCTTCTTTGGATGTCGTTGGCATTATTAGCAAGAATGTTAGCGATTGCAAAACTGTATTTGATGTTATTTCGGGTAAGGATGATTATGATTCAACTAGTATTGAAGTTTTGAAGGATGATAAGGAATATACCGAGAATGATTTAAAAGGTATGAATATTGGAGTTCCTAAAGAATATTTTGTTGAAGGAATTGATAAGGAAGTCAAAGAAAAAGTTGATAGTTTTGTTTTGAAGTTAAAAGAATTAGGAGCGAATGTATTTGAGATAAGCTTACCACATACTAAGTATGCTATTGCTTGTTACTATATCATAATGCCAGCAGAAGTAAGTTCGAATTTATCAAGATATGATAATATTCGTTATGGAAGTAAGGTAGAAGTTGATAATTTAAAAGATTTGTATTTTAAGACTCGGGGAGAAGGTTTTGGAATGGAAGTTAAGAGGAGAATATTATTAGGAACTTATGTATTATCAAAAGGTTTTTACGATCAGTATTATACCAAGGCTCAAAAAGTTAGAAGACTGATTAAAAATGATTTTGATAGGGCTTTTATGGATGTAGATATGATTGTTACTCCTACTTGTCCAGATAAAGCTTTTGGTTTTGGCGAGAAGAGTAAAGATCCAATTTCCATGTACTTATCAGATATATTTACAGTACCAATGAATTTGGCTGGAGTACCAGCAATTAGTTTGCCTTTATCTATTGGGGAAGGCGGATTACCAATTGGAATTCAGTTAGTTATGAATGATAAGATGGATAAGAAGTTATTAAAAGTTAGCAAAGTTTTAGAATCAATAATTAAATATAATTAATATGACAAGTGTTCCAATGACTGGATTTCAAAATGTTTTAACTTTTGCTGATATGTATGCAGCGGCTAAAGTTGTAGCTCCAGTTTTTTTGAAAACTCAATTTTTGAATTTTTTGTTTGGATTGAGAGTTTCGGGATTATTGGTTAGTTTGGTTTTGGGATTGTTAGCTTTGTTTTTTTGAATTCGAGTTAAGAAGTTGAGTTCTAAAAAAACCGTGAAAACTGGGTTGAGTGGAATTGATAAAGAATCTTTGTTATTTGATAAAAAAATTAATGTAATGTTAAGAAAGATAGATGACTATATTTCTTTTGAAAATATTTTGTATTGGAAACTAGCTTTGGCAGAGATTGATAGTTATGTAAATAAAGTAATAGTTGAGATTGGATTCAAGGGAAGTGATATGTCGGAACGTCTATGTAAGATGTCGGAGGAATACTTAAGTAATTTAGAAGAATTGAAAACGACTCATACAAAAGTGTCAGAAATTCTAAATGATAATAACTACTTTTTGACTAAGGAAGAGACGGAGGCTTTGATTGAGGTATACAAGAATGCTATAAATGAGTTAAGGAAGATGTAGATATATAAGAAGGAAATGTATTAGAGGAAGGTGCCTTTTTCATTTGTTTTAACAATTCAGAAGGGTGGTTTGTTGGGATGGATTTAAGTCCCAAATAGGCCTTTATTTATCTACATGTTTTCCCCATTTTAGATATTGACTTTTGCT
>CAZUBO010000022.1:0-9292 GCA_964618955.1 uncultured Candidatus Saccharibacteria bacterium
ACTCCATTAATGATGAAGGAAGTCTTACATCTACCTTTGAGATTGGTAGTCCTAATAGAACATTTAATACTCCATTACAACGTGATAAGAATCTTATTGCCTTTTGAAAATTTGATGAAGCAACAGGCTCTGCTCTTGACTACTCTGGTAATGGACTTACTGGAACTCTTTCTGGACCTGAAAGACAAACTACTATTGGTACTAACAAAGCTATGTACTATGATGCGTCAGGCTCTGATTATATCTCAACATCAAGTTTTGCTATACCTAATACAGGGATTATTACAGTGGAAGCATGAATTAAAAGCAATCCTGGCAATGGCCAAACAATAATAGGAGACGGTAATATGAGTGATACTGTAGGATTTATTTTTGTTTGAAGGTCTGGAGATGGACTTTATTATGAATATACTGATGGAGCTTTGCGAAGAGAGCCTGAAACGATCGTATTAACCGGGTTGGATAATCAATGAGTCCATGTTGTATTTGTTTGCGATTATTCAAATAAAAAATTGTATGGTTATAGAAATGGAACATTGTTTAGAACGATAAATCTTTTAGGTTCTCCCGTTTTTCCCACAATTAGTAGAATAAAATATCTTGGTGTTTATAGTGGGACTACTTATGCAATTAGAGATGGCTCTCTTGATGAAGTTAGAATATATAATAGAGGATTGAATGGTGAAGAAGTGGCTCAGCATTATACTTCTACAAAAGGGGAATTTGGTTTGTAAATTTGAGATTTTTTGTTGACACGAATCAAAAAGTTTTATATACTATAAGTAATAAATTCTAAAATTAAAACAATGAAAAAGTTTATTGTATTTTTTGTGTTATTTCTCTTTGTTTTTCAAATAGCTTTGGCAGCTAATAGTTTTACTATTACTGGTAAAGTCAAAGGTTTGAGTATTAAAGACAATTGAATAATTTTGAAGGTGAACGAAAGTATTTTGTATAAATTTACTAATATTTTTAAAAAAATCTTTAATAAAGATTCAGTTTTAGTGAATGAATACAGAATTAATATTATGAATGATGCTAAGATAGAAGGATCAGATGGTAAAGTAGATTTATTAGAAAATATTCAGATTGGGGAGACTATTAGTGTAACGGGAGTTTTGATTACTGAAATGACAAACAAAGATGCTGGATTGATGGAAGCTAAATACATTAAAACCTACAAATCAAAGAATGTAGTAGGAATTGTTACTAATTTGTTTTCTTTCGGTAAGAGTGTTAATTTAGATAGTTCGAGTTTGAATAATTATAATACAGTAGTTGTTAAGAGCAATGATGGTGCTAGCGCTGATAGTGTTTTAGAACAACGTGGTGGCTGTGTTGGTTATGGTAAGCCAATAGTAATAAATACAATATTTGCTCCGAAGGTAGCTGACGTATGCTGTGGTGGGTTAAAAGAAATACAAGCGACTTTTGTTCCTTATGAGAATAAGATTGTAAATATTGGAGGCTTTGAATACACTATAAGAGGGTATTGCTATAATGCTGATGGGTTAGTAAATTCACCAATAGTATTTAAAAATGACAGTTGTATTTCTGAAGGGGAACCAATATTAGGTAATACTTTGATAGCTCCTAAGATGCCAACGGAATGTTGTAAAGATTTAAATATTTGCGGTTTAACTATTGGTGATAATCAAAGTATTACAATAAATGGATTCTCATATATTATTAAAGGTTATTGTCGTAAAGAATGTCCAGCAGTTGATTATACCAAGTTTCAGTTGCCTTTTGGTCCAGAATGAATTAAAAAACCAACAGTAAGTTTATTAGAATGTGTTTCAGATAAAGATTGTTGTAACAAAAGACAAGGAAGTATTAATTTAAATGCTCCTTGTAATTTACGTTGCGATAAAGGCAAATGTGTAGATAATAGTTTATATGTTAGATCATTATGTACTTCTAATAGTGATTGTATTTTAAGTGATAATGAATGTGTTGTAAAGAGCGGTGGTTTTATAAATTCCATTATATCTTGATTCTCATCTAATAATAAGGGGTGTAAATGTGATGTTAGAAGTGGTCAATGTATGACTTATGAAGTTGGATCAGGGGCAGAATGTAATAGTGATATGATCTGTGATTCTGAATCTATTCCAGTTTGTGGAATTGATGGTAAGGATTATAGCAATCCTTGCGAAGCAGTAAGATGCAATACAAAAGTTCAATGCTCAGGTAAGTGTCCATGTAAGCCAATGTTACCAACTACTACTAAAGTTACAAAGCCAGGAACTGTTCCAGGACAATGTAGTGATAATGGCGATTGTTCTGCTTGTGAGGATGAATGTTTTGAGAATGTTTTTCTAAACCAATTAAAGAATACTGGAAAGATATGCGGAGTTACTAGCAAAAATTTGATTTGTGAATGTAAGAACAAACTTTGTATACCTAATTTCAAAACTGATGAAGAACTATGTAGCGAAATAGATTTTGTTTGTGGGGTGGATAATAAGACTTATCAAAACAAATGTGAGATTGATAAAGAGGGAGTTGATATTCAATGTGAAGGTACTTGTCCATGTGATAGTGAAGTAGGTATTATATGTCCAACTATTTATCAACCTGTTTGTGGTATTAATGGCAAGACTTATAGCAATCATTGCGAAGCCCAGAATGTGAATATTCCACTAAAATGTATGACAGCTTGTCCGTGTGCTACAACTACGACAACGACCACCACAACAACTACTAAGCCAGCGGGAACCGATAAGAGTAGCGATCCAATTAATTGAGAAGAGGTTATATTAAATAATGGTTTTTGTGGGGAACAGACTGGTGGAACTTGTACTACTGGAAGTGATTGTGCGGTTGGTGGTTGTAGTGGTACGATATGTTATGCTAAGAATCAAAAAGTGCCGATTAGTACTTGTGAATTTAAAGATTGCTATTCTGAGAAAGATAGTAGTACTTATTGTGGATGTAAGAGTGGTAAATGCCAGTGATATACTACAACTTCTTACAATACTTCAACAACAGTGCCAACTTTAAATGATGGTGTTATTAGCGGTGGATCGTCTTTAATTCCAGGTACAACATTACCTCCAATAACTATTCCAGGAGATGGATTGTTATGTACTAATCCAGTATGTGGAGATGGTATTTGTCATGAATGAGAGAGAATGCAAAGCATAGGTACTTGCTATTGTGCTCCGGGTAAACCACAGTATCAAGCTAATTGCACTATGGGGGGAGATAATTTTCATTATTGTCCTGGTGATTGTCAATAAAAATCAATAGGAACCAACGAAGATAAATTCTTTGCTGGTTTTCTATTGATTGATTTTAGAGTTTTTTTATGGTAAACTTATGGAAAATAAACAAAGGATATGAATGTAGATTTATTTGATTATATCTTGCCTAAAAAATTGATAAGTCAAAAACTAATTTTACCGCGAGATAAGTGTAAGATGTTAGTTTATGATAGAATAAGTAGAAATGTAAAACATTTGAAGTTTTGTGATATTGAAAAATATTTAGGAAGTAATGATGTTTTGGTTTTGAATGATACCAAGGTATTCCCATCACGTTTGATTGGCGAGAAGGAGACTGGTGGAAAGATTGAAATATTTTTATTAAATCCAACAAATAATGATTTTTCTTTGAAGGTTAAGAATAAATGAAATATTTTGGTAAATAAAAAAGTTGATAATGAAAAGATTGTTTTTAAGGTTGAAAAGAAGATTGTTTTAACTGGCCATATTAAAAAAGATGTTGATAAAATAGAGATTAAGTTTGATTGCGAAGGGAAGAAATTATGAAAGAAGATATATTTGGTTGGCAATATGCCAATACCGCCATATATTAAAAGCCATAAGGATCAGAAGCATTATCAAACAATCTATGCTAAGAATGTTGGGTCATGTGCAGCGCCTACTGCTGGATTTCATTTTACAGATAGATTATTGAAAAAATTAGAAAAGAAAGGAGTTAGAATTGAATATATAACTTTAAATGTTGGATTGGGAACTTTTAGAACTATAAAAGTTGATAAGGTCGAAGACCATAGAATGGATACGGAGTATTTGAGTGTTGATAAGAAGGTTGCTGAGAGATTGACGAAGTTTAAGAAGGAAGATAAGAATATTGTAGCTGTTGGAACGACTGTTGTTAGAACTTTAGAATCAATCTATGATGGAAAGAAGTTTAAAGATAATATATCGAAAACTAATATTTTTATTTATCCAGGATACAAATTCAAGGCAGTCGATAAGTTTGTTACGAATTTTCATTTTCCAAGATCAACACCACTAATGATGGTCGCGGCTTTCGTGATGGCTAAGAATTCTGATTTTGAAGATTCAAGGAAGGAGGTATTGAGAATATATGATATAGCGATAAAGAAAAAATATATGTTTTATAGTTTTGGAGAAAGTATGTTTATATTATAAATTAAAAATATGGAAAATTTTAAAATTGTAAAAAAATCTAAAAAGACTTTAGCTCGTATTGGCCAGTTGAAGACTGAGCATGGTATAGTTAGTACACCATTTTTTATGCCTGATGCTACGAGAGGTTTTGTACGATCTCTTTCTAAGAGTGATTTAGAAGAAGTTAAAATGGGGCCAATGGTAGTTAATACTTATCATCTTTATTTACAACCAGGTGAGAAGATTATTAAAAAGAGTGGTGGCATTCATGATTTTATGAACTGACAAAAGCCACTTTTATCTGATAGCGGTGGTTATCAAATTTTTTCTTTGATTCATAAGGATTCTAAAATGGGTAAAATTACAGATGAGAAGGTTGTTTTTCAGTCACCGATAGATGGAAAGAAATATGAAATAACTCCTCGAAAAGCTATTCAAATTCAGTTTGATTTAGGGGTGGATATGATGGTGTGTTTGGATGATCCATCACCAAATAGTTATAGTAAAAGAGATATTAAAAAAGCTGTCGAGAGGACTATTACTTGGGCAAAAATATGTAAAGATGAATACAATAAGCAAATTAAAAAGAGAAAAATGACTAATAAAAATTGTCCATTAATTTTTGGAGTAGTCCAAGGGGGTGAATATCTTGATCTTAGAAAGCATTGTGTTGAAGAGCTAGCCAAGATTGGTTTTGATGGTTATGGATTTGGTGCACGCCATATTGATGACGATGGTAAGTTTATGGAAGAAGTTTTACAGGCAACAGCTGATTTTATTCCAAAAGATTCTTTACGTTTTGCTTTGGGGATTGGTAAACCCGAAGATATTGTTAGATGTTTTAATATGGGATGGGATATGTTTGATTGTGTAATTCCAACACGAGAAGGAAGACATGGGCGTTTGTTTGTTTGGAATAAGCAAAGAGAACTTTCTGTTAAAAAATCAAAGACAACTTTTTATAAAACAATAAATATTGGTAATGAGAAGTTTAAAGAAGATTTTACTCCAATTGATTTAAATTGTGATTGCTATACTTGTAAGAATTATACCAAAGCTTATTTAAATCATTTGATGAAGACTAAAGAAGCTTTGTTTTTGCGATTAGCTTCTATTCATAATTTAAGATTTTATATGCAGCTTATGGAAAAATTACGAAAAATGGAATAAATTGTTTTGTAATTCAAGTTTTAAAATAAAATATTAAATGAATTAAAAATGAGAAATAGAACATTACTAATTCAAACTTGTTGTGCGCCATGTGTTTTGCCGATTTTGGAATATTTGAAAGATAGAAGATATGACATTACTTTGTATTATTTCAATCCTAATATTTTGAATAAGATTGAGTATAAAAAAAGATTAATGGAAGTAATTAAAATTTCAAAAATATATAATTATAAATGTATTTTTGAAGAATACAATCATGAAGAATGAATTGAATTTTTAAAGAAGAATTTGAAATTAGGATTGGATAAGTATATTGAGAATGGGGAACGATGTAATTGATGTCTATATATGCGACTCAAATATTCATTTATATTTGCTAAGGATAAGGAATATAATATGTTTACTTCGTCTTTTTTGACAAATCTATACAAGGATACTGATTTTGTAAGGAATACATTAGTTGATTTAAGTAAATCTTCTAATGTCGAATTTTTGGATTTAAATGTTGATAAGAAAGAATTCTATAAAATTGGTTTAGAATTGTGTAAGAAGTATGATATTTATCGTCAGAAATTTTGTGGTTGCGAATTTTCGAAAAATAAGCTATAATTTAAGTTATATAAAAGATGATAGTGTTCATAAGTATAGAGCCATATTAATTGATAAATATTCTCAAGCATATGCTTTCGCTTTGTTTCAAGAGAATATATTGAGAGATAAAATAAATATAGCATTACTAAAACTAGAAGAAGAGGGAGAAAAAGAAAAAATATTTAAAAGATATTTTAATTAAAAAAGATTGTTTTTTCTCTATACTATAATATTATTAAATATTAATAGAATAAATTATGAATAATAAAATTATTAGAATTCTTTTGATAGCTGAAAGCTTCTGGTCTTTTGGCTCAGGTCTATTTTTACCTATTTTTGCTATATATAGCTCAAGAGTCGGGGGTGATATTTTAGATGCTGGCATAGCAGCAGCTATTTTCCTTTTTGTTACTTCAATATTTGAATATCCTGTTGGTAAACTCCTTGATATTTATAAAGAGAAATGATTTTTGATAGCAGATTATTTCTTAGAAGCAATTGTTTTTATTGGGTATATTTTTGTACATAATATTTATCAATTATTTTTACTTCAAATTATTCTTGGTATTGCTGGTGCTATGGGTGATCCATCTTGAGAATCACTTTATGATAAATCAACTTCGCACAAGGGATCTGGAAGCTTTTGAGCAAATTCACATCTTTGCATTGGTGTTTTTGGTTCTATCGGAATGGCTATTGGTGTTTATGTGGTAAAGGTATTCGGCTTTTCTGTGGTTTTTATGTTTGGAGCGATATTTTCAGTTATAGCTGGAATCGTTGTAATAAAGTATGTAAAAACTAATTAATTATAGAAATCAATTTAAATTATATATTATGAATAACAAATTAATTTCTATAAATCCAGCTGATATTTATTTTTTAATTGATGAAGTTAAAAAGAGAGGTGGCTCTCTTTTTTGTTTTGGAATTTTGTGATACAATTAATTTAAGAATTAAATGATTTTTATGCTAGGGAATAAGGAATTAAAAAATAATGGGAAGTATTATTGGACTAATCATGTAAAAGAGAAGATGAGATTCTATGGAATCTCCGATAGTTTAGTTAAAAGAATTTTAAGATTTCCTCAGAGAACAGAAGAAGGTATTGCTTTGAATACCATTGCTTCTATGAAGGCCGCTGGATCTAAAAGAAATCAATATGAATTATGGGTGATGTATCAGGTGCGGAAGACTGGGAAGTTGGCGAAAAAAATACAAGATGAAGATTTGAATATTTTAAATAAATTATCAGAAATTGAATTGAATGAAATTTCAAAGACAAAACCTCAAATTGTGGTAATTAGCGCATGAAAATATCCAGGAATTACCCAGAAAAAGAATGAAATTCCAATACCAGATGATGTTCGAAAGATTTTTGGTATTTAGGGCTTGTATTTTTGTATTTTTTTGATTATACTGTATATAATTAAATATTAATTAATATATAAAATATAATTATGAAAAAATTTAAATTCTATTTAGCAGCGACAGTCGTGCTGGTGATATTGTTATTCTTCCAGTTCTTTTTTGTAGTATTGCGTGAAGCTTATAAACTAGATATATCTAGGAAGAATTGAAATCCTTCAATTATTAGTTTAAATGAGTTGGGTTTTGTGTCTGATAGATTTATTGAAGGATATAATATCAAGAAAGAAGTTATTGAATTCAAGGATAAGAAATACTTAGCAGTATTTATTGGAAACGATCAATCATATTTTGATAAGAATATTATTGCTAATATGTTTATTTACGGAACTGATAATAAAGGAACTACAGTATTGAAGGATTTTCAATCCATTACTTTAAGTGAGAATGAAAAAGTTAACTTTACTGAAGTTTTACCAGCTTTGCCAAGTATCGAAAAGATTGTAGATATCAATAATGATTCGAATTTTGAAATGGTTTTGAATTTAGGTGATTATTCTAATTTAGGAACTCGTTATACGGTATTGTCATATAATACGGCTAAAGAAGATTTAAAGTGATTGACTTTAACTGATGCTAATGGGGTTAGTGATCAATCTTGATTCTTTGAAGGATATTTTGATGATGGCTTATTACATTTTGAAGTTGATGAGAAGAATAATTCTATTTATCAGTTTACGGGGGTAAAGCCAACGGATTTATCGCCAGAATTAGAATCAGATTATGACCAATGACAATGAAGAGCTGATGTGTTTGTATTACAACCAAATAGTAATAATTTTGTACAAAGCGTTAAATAATATATTATGTTGGATAAAAAACTTTATGTTATAAATAACTTAGGAGAGAAAGAATTGCTATCGGAAGCTAAGATTATTAATAGCGCTCGACGTAGTGGAGCGGATTTGAAGTTAGCCAAAGAAGTTGCTAGTAAGATATTGTTGAAGGCTAAAAAAGATTTAAAGACAAGTGAAATCTATGGTTGGATCAAGGAAATGTTAATTGTCGCCAATCCTCAGAGCGGTATGAAGTATAGCTTGAAGGAATCTGTTCGAAAGCTAGGTCCAGCTGGGTATTGATTTGAAAAGTATATTAGTAAGATTTTTGAAGCCTATGATTACAAAATTAAAATCAATCAGATAATCAAAGGACATTGTACTGATTTTGAAGTTGATGTTTTACTATTGAATGAGAAGCATAAGGAACTAGCTTTTGGAGAATGCAAATACCATAATCAAGTGGGAACTAGAGTTAATATTTCTATAATTCTTGAGAATTATGCTAGTTTTTTGGATTTGAAAGAGGGGAAGCTGGCTAAAGATTTTTTGAAGAAGGGGTATAAGTCTAAGAGACTGATAGTTACTAATACCAAATTCACTTCTAAGGCTATTGATTATGCAGTATGTTATGGGGTGAGTTTATTAGGATGGAAATATCCTAAAGGTAAGGGTTTAGAATACTATATTGAATCTAAAGGTTTGTATCCAGTTACAATACTACCTTCGGTAAATGAATTAGTGTTAGGAGAATTATATGATAGAGATATTTTGTTTGCTAAGAATTTAATGAATCTTAATATTCAAAAGAAATTATTCAAAGATCCTTTAAGTAACGGAAATGTAACTAAATTAATTAGAGAAGCAGAAATATTATTTAAATAACTTGTTATGCAAAAGAAAAGTTTTACATTAGTAGAATTAATGATAGTAATAGCAATCTTA
>CAZUBO010000023.1:0-9035 GCA_964618955.1 uncultured Candidatus Saccharibacteria bacterium
GGTTTTGATGGCTCTGGCAAGGGGACAATAACTGCTTTGGTTGAAGTTGTAGTAGGAATAGTTGCAATAGTAGTTGTAGTTGTCGTTACCTTACAAGTAAAATTTTCATAAACAGTTTTATCGTAAGATTTAAAACAACCGCCAGTCTCCAAACAAGTTTCGTATTCACCTAAGCCTTTAGCAACATTCTTACTCACATCACATTTATCAGCTTCACAACCGTTTACATTCTCACAAGTATCATAGGTATATTGATAACTATAGGCTCCTTTACGATAAGATATTGTTTTGGTCTTGCATTCAACATGTGGATCTTTCTGACCAACTGGACAAACTTTGCATTGAGCATTACTATTAAAGATTGCATCTGAAAATCAGACTCCCTGAATAAACATTCCCCGAGTAATTGATTTATTGGTACTTTCTTTGCAATTAGTCACTCCGCATCAATTCTTCTTCACACAAAACGTACTGGTATATGACTTTGTATTATAGTCATAACTATTTACATTATCACAAGTATAATGTGGATTAGTCTCACCAGTCTTACAAACACTGCTACCTTTAGTTGTAATTGTAGTTTTACAACCAGCATCTGATAAACAAACATTACTACCATTTTGACTAGCAAAACCATTCATATAAGCCAAACAAGTTGGCGCTCCAGCAATACTTTGTCCTGGAGTATGAGTATGTGTGCACCCACCTACTATTCATAAAATTCTTAAAGCAAAGTTATTGATATTTGTAGTTGGAATACCATGGTTACCATCCTTAACCCCATCACAACCATGTGCATGAGTCACCATTTGAGTATAATAATTCGTCAAGCATTCTTCTTTTTTAATGCACTTATCTTTCAAACAATAGCTGACACTACAAGGTGTCGGACAGGCTTTTGAGGAAGGCAAACAACATTGAGAACCTGCCCCACCATTACTTCCAGAATTTTTACATCACTTTTTCAAATCAAATTTATTATCTGTACAATTCGCAGCATTTGCACCGCTACAATCATAAGCCACAACAATATTATTTGTAATAAAAAATATACATAGTGATAAGACAATAAACAATAAAATAAAATTTTTCATATATCAATAAAATTAAATTATTAAAACATATATCTATTATAACTATATTTTTAAAAAAATGCAACCAAAAAACCATCAAATATTTGATGGTTTTTTGGTTATTATATATCTCAATATTTTACAATTAGTTCTTTATCCCCTGCATTAGATTTAAAATATATTTTACCAGTCTTTAGTTTTAAATTATTTTCAATATTATCAGCCAATTGTATATCAACTGATCGACTTAAAACCTTTAAATTAATTTTAATTTCATTATTTACTAATATATTACCCGCTATTGGAGTAATTTCAAATTTATTGCTCTTATCAAAAGAATAATTAATATCCACCTTGCCGATATTCTTAATTACAAAATCAACTTCAAATTTCCCTTTTGGTATTTCAACAACATATTCTCCTTCCCCTTTAGAATTAGGCTGTATTGCAACTCTTGGTTCTTCAATTAAATTATTAAGCGTCGTCTCTGGAGGACCGTACATTCTAAATGTTCCAGGAGGAATACCAGATATATGCCTGTATTCAGGATCTAAATTACTTACAAAAGAATCATAAGCGCTTCGATAAGCTTTTGCTATGGGAATGTTATTGTAAATTGAACTTACAGTTTGATTTACCATTGGCATAAAAAACTCTGTATCACCTTCATAGTTTGAAGCAAATGTAACGTAATCTTTATCAATAAAGTTATTTGTTCCCATAACAATCACCATCCTTTTAAGATTGTCATTAATATTAACTCAATATTTTTCAGTTGCAATTTCAGCATTAGAATTATCAGCATGTTCATTTTTATCCTTATCAGTTCAAATTAAAGTATAAGGTTCATTATATAAGCTGTATTTTCAATTATAGTTCTCTCCTCACACACTTATTGGCTCAACTGTACTATTTGCATAAACAAAATTAGAATTTGAAAAACCTTGAGAGAAATTATTAAAATTTAACGATTGAAAATTAACTTTCAAATCTGTTATTGGAAAAGTTCCTCGATTTTCGAAAAAGAATTTTGTATTTAAATTACTCATAAAATTCTTTATCAAATTATCGTAATTAGGTAATTTGGTGTCACAACATATTCCTACAGTATATCTATTAGAATATTCATGAGTCAAAAATAAAGCTGGCATAATTGAATTCAATTTTATTCAACCTTGGTTATTTTTATTTAATCATTCCGTTCGTATTCTAGAAAAATATATTCCTTCTCTTCAATTTCAATATGGAGCAAAAGAAGGAAATATTTTGGAATATTCTTTGCTTCATACTGCTGTTTCCGAACTTATCTTGATCTTCTCATGAAAAACTAAATATGAATAAGGAAATTCATTGTATTGTTTTTGGATAAAGGCTAATACTTCTGCTGGTTCATTTTTAACACCATTTTCTTGCAAAGAAACAATCTTAATATCGAATTTGTCTTTTCTTTCTTCAATGTATTTCTTAAATAAATCTTTATCTACTGTTGGAACCACAACAATCAAATACTTTTCACCAGTTGATTTTGTCTCTTCTTCTCCAATAGATAATGTTTGTAATTTTTCATCATCCTTCTTCTGTAACTTCATCAAATCATTCTTCAAAGCATCAATACTTAATTGTAAACTAGCAAGTAAGGAAGTCTTTTTGAATGTTAGATCTTGATTTTGAATGTTAGGATTCAAGATATTAACACTTGGTTGAATGATTGGTTTAGCATAACGAAGATCTATTGATTTAATTGGATTTTGATCAATAATATTAAAACTTGGTTTGGTTGTTGGTTTGAAGGTATAATCAATACTTGGAATATTGATTGCTTGTGGTATGGTAGTTACTGGTATAAAGGTTCTGGCTACTGGATTAGTTGTATAGGTATAACTTGGTAGTGTTGTAGTTGGAATATATGAATTGTAATCTGGTATTGTGGTATACACATACTTTGGAGATGTTGTTGTGGTTACAAAGTTAGATATTTGATTATTAATTTGGTTATTAAACAATACTACTGGTTTGGTTGTTGTGGTATAGGTATAACTATTAATACTTGGTTGTGTGGTATAGGTATAGCTTGGCTTTGTAGTTGTAACTACAAAATTAGCTACTGGGTTAGTAGTATAGGTATAACTAGGTCTGGTTGTAGTTGTCGCTACATAAGAATAACTTGAATAACTTGTAGATACTGTAGTTCTTGAATAACAGTCCGTATTACAATCTGATTGTAATATATATTCTTTAACTCCATTAGTATGAATGGAAGATAATTCACATTGTCAAGTATTCTTATTACAAATATATCAAGAAGGTTTAGTAGCTACTTGATTACTAAAGCCATAATTAGTAAAACTATTAGCTAAATTAGAAAAAGCTAAAACTGATATAGTATTAGAAAAAACCAATATTAAAGCTATTATTGCTATAAAAATTCTATTTTTCATAATATTTATTTAGTATTTAAATTGTTAAAAACTTAACTTTAACAACATTAGTATTATACCACATTTATCAGATTTTGTAAAGACTATGTGGGGCTCGAGATTTTACTAAAAAACCACTACTTTTAATCTACTAAAAGCATACTATATTTTTAAAAACAAAGCAAATTTATTTACTGCACCGAATCATCATTAAACGAATACTTCACCTGATTAGGTACATCATTAGTATCTGGTGTAAAGGACGAAAAACTACCCCAAGCCCCACAAATAGTTTCATACTTAGCTCCATAATTTAAAGCCAATTGCATCTGCGATAAATTATCCAAAATCCCAGTAGGATTCTCTTCACTTTTAATTAGTTTATTCATATCTTCCCTAGTTAATCCATTAGCATTATACAAACTATTACCATTCAACAATGGATGATCTAAAGTTTTAATTAAAAATTCTTTATGACCCTTAGTCATTAACCCGCTATATGTAAACATCCATAACCTTCTATCAGCCCCCAAACCACAAGCATCATTACTAATAATACCATTGATTGGAATTGCTGCTGGATTAGGATAAAATTCAATATTACTATCACTTCTAAAATCTCAAAAAGCCATTATGGAATGATTGGTATAATCCCCATTACCAACTGGCATAAACTTCCCCATTCTATCCAAATCTAATTCAACAACCAATCTATCATTTTTAAAATGTCAATTTACATTTGATACATACTTGTCGATTCTTCTAGGCATATCATGGACCACATCTTCAACCACATTAGAATATCCTGATACTAAACTATATTCGCTATTCAAAGCTCTAGCCCCAAAATACAGTTTAGAATAATTAGTCGGTATATTCTCTAACGAAACCTTATGAGTTCATTTATCACCATCACTAATAATATCAGAATCATGGCATCAAGCTCCACCAACATTCTCAGCTGAATCCCCTAAACACAATTGATATGTCACCCCTGCTTCATCGTTCAACTTATCTCAAGAAAAGTCATAAGTATAATTTTCACTATTATAACTCCCAACTAAATTTGTAGGAACTCTTATAGTTTTAAATTCACTTTCACTAAAGTTATATTTTGTATTATCTTCAAAAATTAATTCAGTGCTATCTAAACTATCTCCCCCTCGATCAGTCCTACCTTTATAAAAACCAATAGTAATATAATCACCATCTTTAAACAAACTTTTAGTATCATAATTCCTGACATAGTCATTTCCTAAAGTCCCAATGACTTCAACTTCAATATGAGTTGGATTATTACTATAGTTATATGCTATAGCATTAGGAGCCCCATAATGGTCTCCTACTTCGCTGCCAGTACATGCAAACCCATTACCCTCTGGCAATATTAATGACGAATCAAACGAAGTTCCTAACCTAGTATTAGACCCCCCTTCGCATAAGCTATACTTCAGTAACAAAACTGGATTAGTATTCCCTGAAACTTGCCATCCAGCATAACCAACCCCATCAACATTATTTCTTTCTCTGGTCAAATTTGTCATCTTACCATCACTCGAATTTAAATAAAATACCATTGATCTTCAAAAATCATCATTCTCACTTTTAGTATTTCAAAATGGATATTTATCAACATCAAATTCAATAACAACTTTATCTTTAGCTGAAGTCGTATAATGGAATTTAAAATTCTTCAAAGAAAAACCTCTTCCTCAATCATTAGAATCATCCTTATTGCTCTCTTCTCTAGGCTCAGCTAAGCTTTCTGAATTTTGTGGATCAGGAATATTTCTAACCACAAAATCATTCTTACTAATACCAGTATCATAACTATTCCCCTGTAATTTATCAACCCCAGTCTTCATAGTTTCGAAAGTTGAGTTTTCATTAGCTTTTCTTTCAAAACTCTTTGAGCTTTCAATATTAGTCAAGCAATTTTCATCGCATTTAGACCCTTCCCCTAAGCCATAAGCTATACTATCAACAATTCTATTGTAATTATCCTTCAAAATCAAAGTATTATCATTTGAAATAAAATAACTATCGCTGTTATAATACGCATCAGGAACAACTTCATAACTGTATTTTATTTCCCCATCTTTGATTTTAGGAACAATCAAAAAGTACGAATGGCTTTTAATTATTTTGTCTTTTAAAGTATCCCCCGAAACAATCGTACTTTCATTTTCAGAATCATTATTAGTTTGCTTGTGAATACTAAAATCAGTCAAAGCAATATCTTCATCAATTGGATTATATAATTCAATAAATTCGTCGTCTGCTGTCTTGCCACTAATTTGAATTTCACTAAAAACAATGTTTTTAATTTCCCCTTGTTCTTCTGGCAAAGTTGTAGTGGTCGTAGTCGTACTAGTTGTACTGGTTGTACTAGTCGTTGTAGTTGTTGTTGTACTACTACTAACTCTAGTGCTATTATCAGCCTTAGGTGTGCCACAGATATTATTCACGCATTGACCTGATGAAGTATATCAAGACAAATCAGAATAACGCTCCATTGAATATTTATTATCATTATCTCCTGCTGGCCAATCAGGATTGGCTTTAACCCCATCCATGAACCAACAGTCTTTATTCATTAATCGTATTTCTTCATTAGAATTTCTAATAGAACCAACATAAATTTGATTAGCTCTAATATGCAAAATGGTATCATCATTAGTCCTTTCTAATAAATACAATTCTTGAGGATTCAAAATTGTTCCATTAGGAATTATGATTTTTATACTTTTATCAGCGCTAATTATCTCTCATAAAGATATATCAACTTTTTCATTTGATATATTCTTTAATTCCATCCATTCGTCACTATAATTATTCTTACTACCCATTCAGGCAATCTCATTCAAAATCACCTTCTTGTAAATATTTTCAATCTCTATAGCCCCAGCATTAAAAGCACATTGCGATTGAGCTACACTCGATCCGCCACCACCAGAAGCAGCTCTTGTCGTTGTAGTTGTTGGTTTTTTAGTAGTGGTAGTAGTTTTTTTCGTCGTTGTTGTCACCTTTTTCGTAGTAGTAGTTACCTTCTTTGTTGTAGTCGTAGCCTTCTTAGTAGTCGAAGTACTACTAAGAACTGTATTATTCTTTTTGGTCATTGTCGTTGTTAAACTAGTAGTACTGGAAGTATTAGGAGGTTGAACAATAACATCTTCTGGTTGATTTTTAAATAAACTTAACAAATAATTAGTAGCAGTAGCTACATCTCCAATCAAATTCTCGAAAAAACTAACACCATACTTTTGTTCCATCATTGCTAAAAAAGCTTGGTCATTTTTCTTTTTTTCTACGTCTCTAAAGAATAAATCAACTACACCAACGCCTTCTAATACTGCCTTTTTTGATAATCTAGATCAATAATCTTCGAAAACAAGAGGGTCATCAACAGTATAAGGATTAGCCATATTTGATAGTTTTCATTCATTCTGCCCCTTTCTTAATAGTTTGTATACATTTTGTATTTCATTATCTCAGCCCAATACGTAATATTTTGGATCTCCATTAATAATATCTACAGAAATATTTTGAAATATTTCTGGTTTTGAATATTCCGACCCAACAATAGTATCATCACTATAAAAATTATTGTTAGTATATAAAGCTGTATCATAAAAATAATCTTCTATTGTATTTCTCTGTACTATAGGGTAATTTTTAAATTTATCAAAGAGTATTTTAAAATCGTTAATATTTTTTTCTGCACTTTTAAGTTCATAAACACTTTGATCTTTACCGCCAGCATGTGCGTCAGCTCTTGTATGAGCTATAGAAGTTAAGTCTTGCAACAAATGTAATACATGCCCCAAAGCATAAAAAGCTTCTTTTTTATTGCCTTTTATATATTCATATACTGCTCTATTATATGTTTGGTTCGCTTCTGATTCAAGATATGGTGCTGTTTTAATCTTTAAAGCAGCTAAAAACATAATATCATAAGATGCTTGTCTTGCTTGATCATTTACTCATTGTTTTGAAGTAACTTTCGGGATTATACTTTCTAATCCAGCTAATTTTCAGGTTCTATTATATATTGGATCATAAAAATGATTCAAAGCCCTAGCGCCATTATCCTCGTCCATACTTCCTAATTTCACCCAATATTTTTCAGATTGTAATATTTTAGTTTTTAATTTAGTATTGTATACCTCAACTGTAATATCCGTAAAATTAGGATGCGTAGTTTGACTATCATAAGCAAAACAAATGCTAGACAATACATTAAAAACAACTACAGCTAGCAAAGTTGCTGTCAAAACCTTTATGCTTTTCATATTATTTAATTAATTATTTTTAAAATACTTTAAAATGTTGATATTTTTCAAATATCAGAAATTTCTTCTGTATTATTTAAAATCTTAGTAGGTAATATTATAATTATTTGTTCAGACAACATTTTAGGATCGTCTTTTCTGAAAATATTAATAGTATAATAATTATCACCTGTTTTTTCTTTTGTCATATTGTTATAATTAGTCAAATCTTCCATCATTAAATCTCATTTCCCGTTCTTATCTACTTCATACAATGCTTTTTTGTATTCTTCTTGTTTTTCTAAAACAAAATATTTACTAGCTAATTCAATATCTTTTTTCTTTAAAGCTTCCAAAAACATAACATAAGTCTCTTCTGGAGTCTTACCACCATACTTATCATCTTTAAACTTCTGCTCATACTTAGCGATATTTCTCATCATCATCTTATTCTGAAAACTAGTTACCGTGCTTAATCAAAAATACTTATTAAACACCAATCCTAAAACAAAAATCAACAATGCAATTAAAACAATGATTTTAAATCATTTTTTCAATTTTTTGTTTTTGTCTACCCTATCAATTTTTTTAATATTTTCTTCCATATAATCAATTTTTAAATTTTATTAAAATCTGACAAGTTTTACCCATTCTTTATTTATCACCAACGAAATAAAACAACGAGGGTCGACCTAAAACCCATATTATTGCAAAATCAAAAAACCGCAGTTAAAAAACTACGGTTCTTAAATTACAAAGTTAAAAAACCTGTCAAATATTGTATCTGATTAAATTCAAAGTTAATTAAATTTATTAATTTCTCCATCACAACAATAAATTTACTAAAACTTTTTTAATTCCAAAAATATTATAATAAACTTTTCATCAAAAGTCAATAGCAAGAAATTATTCAAAATTTCCCTCTTGAATATTCTTTAATAACAATTTTAAATAAAACAAAGTTTCGATCTTCATTTTTGCTCTAGCCGAGTCTTTTTGGCTTTCAGTCAATAATGCGCCTAAACCATCCAAAATATTTTCTTCTTTTAATAATTCTAGTTTTTCTATACTTTTAATTACAAAATCTTCAAAAGAAAGACCTGTTCTGTTCTTAATAATTTCTTCATTAATTGGTCACATTTTTTGCAAAAAGAAACGAACATCATATATATCTCGGCTTGTCTTTCCAATCCTCTCATACATAGCAACTAACTTATTAGCAACCATATCTTCTTTAATCATAACATTCATGGGAATTCCCATATATGTCATTC
>CAZUBO010000024.1:0-8544 GCA_964618955.1 uncultured Candidatus Saccharibacteria bacterium
TATCTCTAAAGTTATCAAAGAGTCTGGCTGGGTTTAATGCAAAAATTACAATAGCTGATAATATTGCTAAGATTGCTATTACTATCATTAATTCTACGAGGGTGAAAGATTTTTTCATACTATTTATATACTTCTTTTAAATTATTTAAAGCTTCTTTTGCCATATTCAATCTCTGTTCACTTTCGCTATACATAGTAAACAATGTATCTCCCTTCAAATACTTTTCTCCGACATTCTTATTCAAATAAATACCAGATCCTTTTAATTTAGGAGTTCCTAACAAACTACATAATTCAACAATATTAGCATTGTTAATTGATTTAACAATTCCCTTGTCTTTAGCTTTAACTTCAAAAGAATATTTTCCAATTTCAATATCTTCCGAATCCAAATCGGGATTACCGCTTTGAGAAGATATTATAGAAGACATCTTTTGAAAAGCCAAACCATTCTTTAAATTAGTTCTTGCCATCTCAACCCCCTTCCCAGCTCTAGCTATATTAGTCATCTCTAATAGTTGCCCAGCTAACTTCAAAGATTTGTTTTCCAAATCTAATGGTCTGTTTTCTTTTTGTTGCAAAACTCTCATTACGTCTCTCATCTCTAATGCCGGCCCAATACCTCGACCAATCGGACCAAAACTCTTACTAATCATTACTTTAGTTTTGATATCAAACTTCCTTGCTAAAAACATAAACAATTTTTCAATTTTTTTAGCCGTATGCATATCTGATATCTTTGCTCCCTTCGCTACTGGAATATCAATTACTAAATATTTAATTCCCATGGCTACTTTCTTGGCCATAACACTAATTATCATTTTAGAATATGGTTCAATTCCCAAGGATCTAGTAATATTGATGATTATATCATCAGCTGGAGCTAACTTCAAAGCTCCACCCCAGACTAAACACGCCTTATTCTTAGCAACTATTTCTTTAATTTGTTCAGTCGTAAAATCAACCTTCATAATTGTTTCAACCGCATCAGCTGTTCCAGCTGGAGAAGTAATAGAACGTGACGAAGTTTTAGGAATACAAATTCCAAAACTAGATACAATTGGAATGATGATAGGTGTCATACGATTCCCTGGCAATCCACCCGTAGAATGTTTATCAGCTACAATCTCCCCAAAATCAAAAGTATCTCCTAGCATTGCAATGGACTTAGTCATATAGTAGACTTCATCTAAATTAATATTTTTTTCATTAAAACTTGGAGCAATAAAAAAGGTAATTTCTAATTCATTTAATCTATGATCTACAATATCTTTTACAACTTGATAAGTTTCATTGAAATTCAAAACTCCTCCTTTTAATTTTTTGTAAATTGCTTTTATTGAAGATGCTCTAGTCGCAAAACTTAATTGCATCAATTCTTCATCTTTGATTTCATATTTTTCAAAAATATCCAAAAACAAACCAAATTCCCCTTCACCAACCAAGTCTTCCGTAATATCAGTATACAATTCAATTCCAACCCCATTTCAATTTAAAGTTAATTCATCTCCAGGCATAATCCCTAATCTCTCAGCATCAAATTTGTTTATCAAAATCACAAAAGCACTGCCAGTCCTGATGTTTATCTTTTTAACTTTCAAAAAGAAATGGTATTCATTCTTTTCTTCTAATTCTTCTTTTTTCAAAGGATATATTGGTGTTGCCATAAAATATTACTTAATTATTTTTTTAATTCTTTCGCTAATTACTTCAACGCAATCAGCTTTCATAAATTCATTTAGAATTGTATTTGATGTTACAATTCTTTTTAATTTTCTTTGTTTTAATTTTGCTTCTACATCCCCAATAAACAAGCCATGTGATAACACTACGCTTTCGCTTTTGACCTTCAAACTTTCCATCAAATCTAGTAGCTTAAAAATCGTACCACCACTAGCTGATACATCGTCAACAATAACAACGTCTTTATTCAAAAAAACATTCTTGTTCTTAATATTGATTACTACTTCTCCAGTCTCAGTATCTCTTTTCTTTGGTAAAATCAAAGAATTAAAATTATTGAATTTGCAAAACTTTTCAACAAAAGCTTTTGATTCTGAATCAGGCCCAACTACTAGTGTATTCTTCTTATCAAAATCCAAAAATTCCTTTCCTAAATCCATAAACATTGATTCATTAAAAACTTTGATTTTAAAAATCTTAGAAATCTCTAGCCTATGTTCATGAGAATCTAGAGTTATAAAATAATTCAAATTCTTTTCAATCATTTTCGCAACTACTATACTAGAAATAACTTCCCCTTTTAAGAATTCTTTGTCTTGTCTTTTGTATGGTAAATAAGTCATAACGCCTACAACCCTATCACACATTTCTTTTAATTTCTGACTCAAAAACAAAAAATTCAATAAATATTCATTAATGTTTTGATCTTGATTCAAATCAATCATCAAAACTCCCCATTTAGCTTTTCTGATTCCAGGAATTCTAACTTTTAATTCTCCGTCAAAGAATTTTCGATATTCAACTTTTAAATATTCTCCAGATATTTTTTTACTTAATTTCTCTGCCAACGTATCTCCTACTACCAATATATCTTGTTTCATAATATTTAATTTAAATAATTACTTTAATTCTAACTGATTTTTCAATAAAAGTCAAAACCTATAATCTTTTCTTTAGGAATTTGGATTTGCTCTTTTCGGAAATCCAAAAATTATCAGCATAACTATACAAACAAGCTTTAGCCATATCTATCAATTCTTGATTTTTAAGATTCTCATTAAAAAAACCAATCTTTCTGAATTCTTTTGCTTTTTTGAGTGCTCAGGCCCAAGCATTTCTTTCCATTTCAGCTCGCAAATCTGCATCTTGATTATTCTTCTCAAAAGCTTTTATATAATTAGGATAATCTCAACAATGTCCTATTTCGTGTAACAAACCCAATAAATCAGTTTCGTCTTGAATAACAAAACTATTAAGCTTTTTTGTAGATACATCTACTTGTCAATAATTTATTTACTATACCACTTGCAATTTTCTTGTATGTTTTAACTTCTCCTTGATTAATTTTTTTCATAATTTAATATTTACAATCTTCTAGTTTTCTAAACTATATCATAATTTTCAAAAATCAACAATATCTCAAAACTAAAAATCCTAGCTACCCTAGCTAGGATTTTATATAGTTCCTTTGTTTAAAACATCGTACAGGCTTCATCAGTAATTGCCTTCTTACCTTCATCATTACCAAATATCTGATTTATCAATTTTTCATCTAGATCAGCTTTGTTAAACAAACAATTTACTCCATGGCCGCTAACTTCCATTTGATAATGACATTTATCATTTTCCATACCAAAAACCGTCATCAAAATCTTAGAACCATCATTCCCAGTCATTTCTAATTTAGCTTTGGTACAAGCTAAGAAATTATTAATAAAACAGCGTGGTTGTTTTTCGGTTTCACATTGTACAAATCCACCTTCTAAAGTAGTGACTGTAGTTGAAGGTATAGTTTTTTTAGCCTTCAACATTTTCGTTACCCCACTTCAAATCATATAAATACCATAAACTAAAACCAAAACAATAACCAAAATTTTTAATGTTTTTTGCATAATATTAAAATTAATTTTAAAATTATTAATTTTTACTTTTTCTGTCGACCTTTTTAAAGAATTTAAATATTTTTTCTAGGCTTTCATTTTTCTAATTCATTTATCGCTCCGTGAGCTATTCATCTAGCGCTTTTACTTTCAATTTTTAAAATCTCATAAGCAACTTTTAAAGCTTTTTTATTTAAATTTGTATTTCTCTTCCCAATCTGTCTCAAAGCTCAATTCACTGCCTTTTTAACAAAATTCCGATCATCAAATGAATACTCCTTAATCAAATCAAAGTATTTTATTAACTCTTTGTCTTTTAATTCTCTCTTCTTAAACGACAAACAAGCTATCAAAGTAAAAGCCGTTCGACGCACATATTCTTTTTTGCTTTTAGCATATTCAAAAATCTTCTTATCGACAAAAGGAGTCTTACATAACAAATTCATACAAGCCCCATCACAAATACCCCAAGAATCAAAATCATTAACCCACTTATCCATTTGCTTTTCAGTAACTTTTTCTCATTCATCTACCATAGTCGCCAACATCTTGGCCTCATATATCTCTGTATTTCATAACTCAATTGCTAACTTGTGATTCTTAGGAATCTTTTTAGCAAACTTCCTTAAAAAAGTAACTGTTATTCCTAACATATTTTTTCCTTGATTACCAAAAAATCGCTCACTCTCAATATTCTTAGAGCTAGCATTCTTCTTCAGTTCTTTTATAATTTCATCGCAAATCATATTTTATTTATAATTCTTTATTTAAAAATTTTTTGTATTCATCGACTCCCAATCTGTGATTATGCCTTGCATAAGTATACATAGAACCTTTAGCTATATCCATCAATTTTTGTTTTGTAATGTTTTGGCTAATAAAATTCTGTCTTCTTAAAATTAAAAATTTCTTTAAAGCCCAAGCTCAAGCATTTCTTTCTTTCTCGACATCTTGTCTAACTTTGTATGCTAAGTCTTTTCCCTCCTCTCAAGATTCTTCTATCGTTTTGTGTTCCTTATGCATATCATAATCCCAAGCATGGCCAATTTCATGCAAACATATTAATAAATACAACTCACTTAAAATAACAGGAACCACGACTATCTTTTTCTTTTTATCAACAGTTCAACTATGTTTTAAAAATTCAAATTTATAGCGTTTAGGCAATAAAGTTTTTAAACTAAATTCTTTTTTATTTTCATTTATCAAAATAATATCTTTTCTCTCAATATCAGTTTTAGCACTAATCTTATCATCTAATTTTATTAAATAAGTCCCTTGATCTTCTATGCGATAAAACATCAAATTTTGTAACTCCTGATCTATCAACTCATATTTTTCTCTTTCCTTTGGCTTTATCTTCTCCATATTAATGTATTAAATTTTTAATATTTTTTCAATAAAACTTTTAATTTTTAATTGAGTATTGATTGTATCCATAACTTCTATAGCTAGAATATCTCCAAAAACAAATTTCGGAACCTCCTTCAAATATTCATAATCCTTTACCGTTTTAATATCATGCAAGTCCCCCCATCCCTTCTTATATCCACTCAAATGATTGCATTTAAATAACTTCTGATCTTTAAATTTCAATACTTGAAAATAGTCTTTGGATTGTATTTCTTTAGCTCTTCAGAAGTGAGCTACATCAATACAAAACCCTCCAGTTTTTAAAAACAAAACTTCATTAAATTTAACTTCTGGATGAGTCTCTAGTAATATATTCTTAGTATATTCTCCGTACTTATCTAAATCATTCAAACTTCTTCCATGAATATTAAAATATTTAGTTTTGAAATTCTTCTTAAAAAATTCAATTTCCGCCTTAGTAGTTTCATCATTAATATGTACTAATGGAATATATTTAATATTAGATTTTAATAAATTCTCAAACACATACTTATGATGTCTATGCGATAATGCTGACAAAAATACACAACATTCAGTAATTTTAAACTTCTTCAACTCTTTAAACTTTCGTTCAAAAGTCATATAATCATATCCTGTTAAACTTACATATACTTTTTTCATATTATATTCCTTTAATTTTTTTCTGATAATTACAAAAATCACAATCACTAGTATAACTAGGGATTGTATCACTATCTAAGCATTTCTTAATTTCAATTAATTTCTTTTCAACTCATGAATCGTCCCCTGTATAATCTAGTAATTCAACATTGAATTCCAACTTCCCATCAAAAGCTTCTAGATCCTTTCTACCATTAGCATATACAAAATATCCAGTATTGGATACTTTGTATCCATTCTGTCTTAATAGTCATTGATATACCTCCATCTGCCTCTTGTATGCCTGACGATACTCAGCATCTAACGTTGGCGCTACTTCAGTACTCGTCGCCTTGTAGTCTACTACTATTAATTCTCCATCTTCATTAATTCAAATATCATCAACTGCTCCAAAGACCAAAAAATTAGTTGGTTGATGTAATGCCTGAACTCCAACAAAATTTTCTCGTCACTCCCCCATCTTTTCATCTCTAAAAGGAACAGCTTTTAAGCCATAATGTTCCATCAACGGATGAATCTTTTGCTTAGCCCGATATACATCAAATTCTTTCTTCAACAAACAGTCTACCGCACTATTCAAAGTAAAAGGAAAACCCGGAGGTTGAGAAATTCCCAACTTCCGATCTAAATAGAAACAACGAGGGCATTGTATAAAATTCTCAATCTTAGTACGCGATAATTTAAAAGGTTCAACATTCTGACTATCATAGGTTTTGCTTTTGAACATATTTGAATTTTAATATATGAATTAAGTATATCAAAAATTAAAATTTTATACAAATACTATTTCCCTCTCATGAATCGATGTCAATAGTCATACAATTCTTTAGTAGCCACTAAATCTCGCGTATTATATTTTGCAATAGTTAAATACTCTCTAGAATTAAACAATTCTTTAACATCATCTCCCTTAACTCCTTCAATCTTTGGACTAGTAATTCCCAATAATCGGCATCACAAATGTAATCCTCCAGTCTTTTTAACTGATCCGTAGAAAGATAATTGATCAAATAAATCAACATGTTTAGTTCCAAACTTCTGACTATCAATATATCGATTCCCCATCAAGTCTTTCGTAACTTCTATTTGCCACTTAGCTGATCGAGCAATAATATATGGAATATCAAAAGATCTACCATTAAAAGTAATAATCTCGTCATAGTTCTGAACTCCTTGCCAAAAGCTTTCTAACATCTCTGCTTCCATCATTGGTTTGAATTTAAAATTCCCTTCTTTAGTTTCTTCCGCCTTTACTTCGGGAGATTGGTAATATACCACCCCCTGCTCTTTGTCATAATCCATAACTCCAATAGCTACAATCTGACCAGTCAAAGGCGAGAATACTAAACTCTCTTTAACTTCATTCAAAGCTTCTAAATCATCCTTATCAATATATTTTGTTAAAATGTGCTTAGTAACTTCATCCATCTCATCAAAATTCTCTCCAACTGTCTCAATATCAATAATTAATTTAGACATATTTTAATTTTAAAAAATTATTAACTTTTTTTTAATTTGTTATAAAATTCTTGTATTCGCTTATCGACAAAAGCAAAATTCTTCCCAATTGGTTTTCTCAACACCAACCCTTCCAAAGTTCGACATCGACTCAACGCTACATACGCTTGCCCTGAAGCAAAAGTCCCACCACCAAAATCAACTACTACTCTGTCAAAGGTCTTCCCTTGGGATTTATGGATTGTAACTGCTCAGGCTAACTTCAAGGGATACTGATAAAAAGTACCAATGACTTTAGTTTCAATCTTCTTTTCTTTCTTATTAAATACATAATTAATAACTTCTCATTTGTATGGTACTACTTGTTTGGTCCCTCTTCCTGGAAATTCAACTACAATCTTAGTTTGAAATTCATCATTAATAATCTCTTTAATCTTCCCAATATCACCATTAACTCACTTCCCCTGGAAGTCATTCACTAGTAGCATTACTTGAGCTTCTTCTTTCAAACTTAGCATGTATTGCGTTGGCAATCTATCCATTGGAAAATCTCCTGTAACTATCCCTTCAAATTCTTTACATTCTCCAGTAATTAATTTCAATCTCTCTTCATTAATCTTCTCAGCTGCTAAATTCGTAGTTGATAAATACACATAGTTATTATCCAAATACTTTTCTAAATCACTATCAACCTTCTGATTCACTCTTTCAATTATTGAATCTTCTACATTTCCAAACCGTATTGCTTCCAACAAATTTACAAACTCTTCTTCTGTCTGACGATAAATTGTTTTTAATTCAATATATTTGAAATTAAAAGTTTTAAAAGCTTTGCTCGCAAAAAAATACGGACTATCGTAACGTTCATAAAACATTTTGTTTTCAAAACCAGTTATAACTGGTGGCAATTGATATAGATCCCCAATAAAAACCATCTGTACTCCGCCAAAAGCTTCAAAAGGCTCTTTACTGTGCATTCTTAGAAACACATCCATACAATCAATCAGATCCGCCCTAGCCATAGAAATCTCATCAACCACAATAATATCAATCTTTTTATACATTGCTGCCTTTTGCTTGTTCTTGGTCTCCTTAATCTCTGACGGCATTACTCCAGGCTTAAAACCAAAAAAGGAATGGATTGTTTGTCCTTTAACGTTTATTGCTGCCACTCCCGTTGGAGCTAATACCACACAATTCTTTTTAGTATGAAGTCTAAAATGATCAATCATTGTAGACTTACCCGTACCAGCTCTACCACTAACAAACAAATTCTCATTGGTGTTTTCCATCAAATCTAGTATCTTTAAAAAATCACCACTCAAATATATTTTCCCATTTTGATTATCTTTTAACATATCTTCTTCTTATTATTTATATATAGTATAGCACAATATTCTTTTTTTACAAAAAACAACAGAATTTCTTCTGTTGTTTTTAACCTACTCATCCTTATTCAATATCGGAGCAACTTCACGCCAACGGATAT
>CAZUBO010000025.1:0-8099 GCA_964618955.1 uncultured Candidatus Saccharibacteria bacterium
GGATCCAATAGATATCTATCAAGTCTTCCTATTGATCCAGTCAATAACAATTCTTTCTTCTATACCTACTATTCAGGAGGATCCTATGAATTAACTGCCATCCTTTCAAATCCCAATAAGAACTCTATTAATGATGAAGGAAGTCTTACATCAACCTTTGAGATTGGTAGTCCTAATAGAACATTTAATACTCCACTACAACGTGATAAGAATCTTATTGCCTTTTGAAAATTTGATGAAGCAACAGGCTCTGCTCTTGACTACTCTGGTAATGGACTTACTGGAACTCTTTCTGGACCTGAAAGACAAACTACTATTGGTACTAACAAAGCTATGTATTATGATGCATCTTCTTCAGACTATATCTCAACCTCGAGTTTTGCTATACCTAATACTGGGATACTTACTGTTGAGGCGTGGATGAGGAGTGTGATAAAAGCATCGGGAGAGCAAACAATTTTAAGTAATCCTGATTATAGTTATACCGTTGGATATATTTGAATGCATAGACAAACCAATACTAATAATCTTTGGTATCGATATGCGAACGGAGTAACCAGTCCATCTGGCAGTACTAATGATTTTTTTCTAAATTTAGATAATCAGTGAATTCATATAGTGGTAGTCTGTGATTATACTAATAAAAAATTGTATGTTTATAGAAATGGAGTTCAATTCGGAGCTACTCAAAATCTTGCAGGTACTCCAGTATTTCCTTCCGTTGGTAGTGTAAAAAATATTGGCGCTTATACATCAAGCACCGATAAACTCACCGACGGCTCCCTTGATGAAGTAAGAATATATAATAGAGGATTGAGTGATGAGGAAGTGGCTCAGCATTATACTTCTACTAAAGGTGAGTTTGGTTTGTAGTTTTAATAAATTAATTTTAAAATATTAAAATGAAAAAAATATTTGTGACAAGAAAGATGGATGGAAATACTTTTAAGAAATTAATTGATTTGGGATATCAAGTTGATATCAATGACGAACATTTGTCAGACAAAGAAGAATTAAAACAAATTGTTAAAGATTATGACGGGATTATTACTACGGTTGGTTGCAAGATTGATAAAGAAATTCTTGATGAAGCAGGGGAACAATTAAAGATAATTGCAACAGCATCAGTTGGGTATGATCATATTGATGTTGAGAGTTGCAAAGCTAAAAATATATATGTTACTAATACTCCTGGAGCTAATGCCTGATGTGTAGCAGAACATACCATTGGTTTGATTTTGAATTTAGCTCATAGAATTTCAGAATCAGATAGATTTGTTCGAAAAGGTGAATTTCATGGATTTCAATTTGATTTGTTTTTGGGAGATGAGATCAAAGACAATACAGTTGGTATTGTAGGATTAGGTTGTATTGGTAAGAATGTAGCTAAAATTCTAATTAATGGCTTTGGTTGTAAAGTCTATTACTATGATTGTAAGAGAGATGAGAATTTTGAGAAAGAAATTGGAATTAATTTTGTTGAGAAGTTGGAAGACTTAATGAGGATGTCTGATATTTTGAGTATTCATGTTTCTCTATGCGAAGCCACAAAATATTTGATTAACGAAAGCAATTTGAAATTAATGAAACCCAATTCTTACATTATCAATACTTCTAGGGGTATGGTTATTAGGGAGCAAGATTTGGTTGATGCTTTGAAAAACAAAATTATACGAGGAGTAGCATTGGACGTTTTTGAGAATGAGCCTTTAATTACTAAAGATTTGTTTTCGATGAAAAATGTAGTTTTGACTCCTCATATCGCTGCTTCGTCAGAGGAAGCTCATAAAAATATGATAGAAATGGCAATTGAAAATGTTATACAAGCAATGAATGATCAAAAGCCAAACAATACATGCAATAGTTAAAATATATTATTCTGTTATTAGGTTAAAAAACCTTCAGATTATTTCTGAAGGTTTTTTATCATATATGTTCCTTTAAGTTTGTAGCCAAGCTTTTTATAGTATTCTCGAACTCCAACTCCAGAAATGACAGCAAGTTTTTTGATTTTAAATTCTTTGATTGTTATTTTTTCTGCTTGAGCTATTAATTGTTTTCCAAGGCCTTGGTGCTGAGCAGAAGTTGATTTTTTATCAACTTTTATTTGTTTGCCATAAGTATGGACTTCACGAATTAAAGTACAATCTTTTAATTCTTTGATTACGGGTTTTTTGTTTTCTAAGATGTAGGAAGGAATACGAAGACGAAGAAGGCTATAGAGCTTGGTTCTATTTTTGTCTTCAAAACTTAGAAATATTTCTTTACCATCGTTAGCATCGTAATCAGTTCTAAAGATTTTTAATTTGGTATTGGTTTTTCATTCATCTTTGATTTCTCGAAATCTAATTTCTCATACTTTTTGGTTTTCTTGTGCTAATTCTTTTTCAACGTATTCACGGAGATTGGAAATAGTTATGCCACCAACAATACTATTGGCGGGAATATCACGAATTAGACGTTGAACTCTACAATAGACTGGGATTGAAATCAAAATATTTTTTAAAAGAGTTTTTAAAGTTTTTAAAGTATAGGGCTTATAAAGACCATCTTTGAAAACTTTGTAAAGGTTGGCTTCTTTTAAAACCATACAAGGATAGATTTTTAACATGTCAGGTTGGAAGTTTTCATTCGAAAAAAGTTCTTTAAACATTTGAAGATCTTTTTTTGGATTAGAGCCATAGAGATTAGGCATCATATGGTAGCAGATCTTAAAGCCAGCATCTTTTAAGAGCTTAGTGGCTTTGATTGTTGTTTCAATCATATGGCCACGATTGTTAAGTTTTAAAATATCATTAAAGATACTTTGAACTCCAAGTTCAACGCGAGTAACTCCTAAAGCTCGAAGATGTTTAATTTCTTTATCATCAATGAAGTCTGGTCTGGTTTCGATAGTAAGACCGATGATTCGGTTTTTTGATTTTTCATTTAGTTTTTGAGCTGATTTTAAATCTTTAGAAGTTTTCGAATTGCAAGCATCAAAAACTTTTTTAATGTATTGATTTTGATATTGTTTGTTAAAAAAAGAGAAGGTGCCGCCAATGACGATAACTTCAAGTTTATCGGTTGGATGGCCATTAAGATTTAAGACTTTAATTCGCTCTTCAATTTGGAGTTTAGGATCAAAGTTGTGACGAATTGCTCTTAATATTGCTGGTTCGTTGTTAAGATAGCTCTTGGGAACAGCATTTTGAGTAGGGCAGTAGAGGCATTTGCCAGGGCAAGGGTAGGGTTTGCTAGAGATAGTAACTATTGATACACCAGAAAGGGATCTAGAGTTTTTACTTATTAAAAGCTTTTCCAATTTTGGTATTGGCTTAATTGTTTGCTTTTTTATTAAAGTTTGATAAAATGATAGTAGTTCGCTATTGTAGATTGAGTTAAGTTTGTAAGTTTTACAAAGCTTATGCTTAAAAATCTCAATATCATTTTTGGTTTTGGGATTATAGTGAATTAAATCATTAATAATTGTTTTAGGATCCATTATGAAAAAAGATTATGCAGATTATTTATTAAAATATAGTCAAGAAGTACATGATAATATTGCTTTTGAATTTTCAAAAACAAGACAGGGTTTTTGAAATGATTTAAATTTTTTGATGGAATATATTGAACCTAATCAGAAAGTTTTAGATTTGGGTTGTGGAAATGGTAGATTGTTTAAAATTTTGAAGAATAGGAACATCAAATACATTGGAATTGATAATAGTGAGAAGTTGTTACTCGAAGCTCAAAAGCAATATCCTGAAGATAGGGAGAAGTTCTGAAAGGCAGATGCACTAGACTTACCTTTTATGGATAATGAATTTGATAGGATTGTTTCTATTGCAGTTTTACAACATATACCTTCAAAAGAATACCGAATAAAGTTTTTAAGAGAAAGTTTAAGAGTTTTAAATATTGAAGGAAAATTAATTCTAACAACATGATTAGTAAAGACTGGTTCAAAATATTATCGATCAGTCAATAATATTTGAAATCGTATCAGGGTATTATGGAATTGATCTGAATTAGATAAGAATGATATTATGCTACCTTTTAGAATTGGTAGTAAAGAGAATCTTGGGGATCGATATATTCATGCTTTTTCTTTGAAAGAGCTTAAAAGTTTGGTAAGGCAAGCTGGATTTAAGATAGATAAGAGTGGATATACGGTAGACAAGAATCAGAAAAAACGTAATATCTATATAGTAGCTTCTAAGAGATAGATTATCATATAAAAGATCAAAGTTCAATTACTTAATAAAAAGTTAAAAAATATATATGGATTTAATTTTGAATTTTACAATCATATTCTTTTCTTTAGTTTTGCATGAGGTATCTCATGGTCAAGCAGCTAAGATGCTAGGTGATAATACGGCGGAGCAATATGGTCGCTTAAGTTTGAATCCGTTAAGGCATATTGATCCAATAGGTACAATACTAGTTCCGTTTTTGATGGTTATGTTTTCAAAGATAACTAATTCAACACCAATTGTATTTGGTTGAGCTAAGCCAGTACCAGTAAATCCATATAATCTAAAGAATCCTAAACGAGATATGGCTATCATTGCTATGTTTGGACCTTTAGCTAATTTACTATTAGCTGGTATGGTAGCGATACTAATTAGATTTAATTTTGTTTTTAAGTTTTCATCCAATGTTATCAATGTTTTTATAACTATAGTATATTTGAATGTGCTATGGATGATTTTTAATTTGGTACCAATTCCACCACTAGATGGGTCAAAAATTTTATTCTATTTTGTTAAGGATCAAAAGCTAGAACAAATAATGTATCGATTCGGGTTTATGTTTTTGATTCTAATTATTATGTATGGATTTACACCAATACAAGTTCTAACGGGGATAGTTACTAAAGTTTTGATTGGTGGCTAGCTTGTTATTTTCTGAAAATTTTGTTATGCTTTAAATAGTAAAAAACAGCTAAACTTATTAAAATGGCAAATGCAAAAAACAAAAATGAGAAGAAAAATAAAAAAGAAATTGAATTGAAAAATAATGTAAGTACAAATCCTTTTGATTCTTTAAAAAGCGAAGTTAAGCGAGGAATTGCGTCAATCTTCATATTCTGTATGGCGTTGATTTTTGGCTTAAGTGCTTTTTCAAAAGCTGGAGTTGGGGGGAGTTTTATTTTTAAGATTTTTTATAATCTATTTGGAATTGGATATTATTTAATTCCAATATGTTTTTTGGTTTTTGCCGTGTATTTATTGAAATCTCGTAGAGAGAAGAATCCCCATTATGGTTTTACAGTTGGAGGATTAGTTATGGCAGTATTAGGATTCTTAGGAATGATTGATTTAATGAAGCCAATGTTGGGAGGATTTTTTGGAAAATTCTTTGGAGCGATAGAAAAAGTATTTGGGGTTTATGCTGGGTTTGCAATACTTCTAAGTATTTTTATTTCTGGTATTATTATTTCAACTGAAGCCCAATTTAATTTGAATGTTTTAAAGATGTTATTAAACTTATTTAGAAAAGGCAAAAAAGATACTTTGAATATTAAGACTGGGGATGAAAAAGTTGAAGAGAATAAGATTGATTTAAAGAAGGAAGCTTTGAATGGTAAAGAAGAAAAGAAGGTTGTAGAGAGGGCGAATGTAAATATTGTAAATGATAATGTTGATAAATCTAAAGAAGTTGAATTATTACATAAGAAGAAAATTCAAAATTATCAATTGCCACCACTAGACTTATTAGATAATCAAACTGGTAAACCAACAGTTGGTGATGTCAGAGCTACTGCTAATATTATTAAAAGGACTTTAGAGAATTTTGGAATTAATGTTGAGATGTGTGATGTTTGTATTGGGCCAACAGTAACTCAATATACCTTAAAGCCTGCTGATGGTACAAAATTAACTAAGATTACGGGATTACATAATGACTTAGCTTTATCATTAGCTGCACATCCAATACGTATTGAAGCTCCAATACCAGGAAAGTCTTTAGTTGGTATTGAAGTACCAAATAAAGTTGTTGCAATGGTTAGATTGCGTAGTTTGTTATCAACTGAAGAATTTCAAAAGTCCGAAGACTGTTTGTTATTCCCAGTAGGGCGTAATGTAGCTAATGAACCAATCTTTGGTAATTTAGCTAAGATGCCGCATTTATTAGTAGCTGGAGCTACTGGTACTGGTAAGTCAGTTGGATTACATTCTTTTGTAATGTCTTTATTATATCGTAATTCACCAGATCAATTAAAGTTTATCATGATTGATCCTAAGAGAGTTGAGTTATCTCACTATGAAGGGATACCTCATTTAATTACTCCGGTTATTACGGATAATAAAAAGGCATTACCAGCATTAAGATGAGCAATATCTACTATGGAGAATAGACTGGAAGAATTACAAATTAAAAAAGTTTTTGATATTAGAGGGTATAATAAATTAATGATTAAAGAAGGTAAGGATATTATGCCATATATTGTTATTGTGATTGATGAGCTAGCGGACTTAATGATGTGCTATGGTAGAGATTTGGAAGCGGCGATTGTGCGTATTGCACAATTAGCTAGAGCTGTTGGTATTCATTTGGTGATATCAACTCAGAGACCATCAGTAGAAGTTATTACAGGTTTGATTAAGGCGAACATTACTTCACGTATATCTTTCCAAGTTGCTTCACAAATTGATTCTAGAACAGTATTGGATACTTCCGGAGCCGAAAAATTATTAGGTAATGGTGATTTATTATATATTACACCAGATAATGGTAGACCAAGAAGATTACAAGGATCTTTTGTTTCCGATTCGGAAATTAAAGGTGTAGTTGATTTTATTAAGGATCAGGATGTGGCAGTCATTGAAGGAATCAATTTTGAAGTTAAGAATGGTATTGGGTCTGAAGCTGGAGATGTTTCGTCTTCGGGTGGTGGTATGATTGATTTTAATAAATTCGGAGAAGATGAAGATGAAAAGTATTCAGAAGCAGTAGACTTAGTAAAGCAATATCAAAAAGCTTCAACTTCATTGTTACAAAGGAAGTTAGGATTAGGCTATGGTAGAGCTGCTAAGATTATTGATTTGATGGAAGAACGAGGCGTAGTAGGTCCTAGTAATGGAGCTAAGCCTAGAGAAGTTTTTGTTCAGAGCGATAATCCAGTTAGTTTACCAGTGGAAGATGAGATTGATAATGGTTTAGGGTTATAACAGAAATTTAAATTAATTCTATGAATACAAATGAAAACAAAAAAAATGTTTTTAGCTTTGGAGATTTTTTACGTCAAAAACGAGAAGAGAAAGGAATCAGTATTGAAAAATTAGAATCATTAACTAGAATTAAAAAAACAATTTTAGATAATTTGGAGAATGAGAGATTCGAGAAGTTACCACCAAAGATATATATTCGAGGGATAATTTCTAAATATTGTCAGTATGTAGAATTAGATCAAAAAGAAGTTTTGGATAATTTTGATAAATATTTTTATGAGAATCGATCAGATAAATTCAATGTGGGAAAGGTTACGGGACTAAATATTGTTAGAAAGAAATTAAAATTAAAAAGTTTGGATTTTACAAAGATTTTTGTTTTTGTTGTTGGATTGTTAATTTTGTTATTCGTAGTAAAACAAACTTCTTTGTTATTACTACCTCCTAAGATAGAAATGCTAAATCCAAAGGAAGAGACTTCATATACTAATACTGCTATTAATATCAAGGGGAGAGTGTTAAGAACTAAGTTTTTAACTATTAATGGTCAACCAATTGTTTTTGATAAGTATGGATATTTTGAACATATGATGGTTTTAGATCCAGGAGTGAATGAAATTAAGGTTGGAGCTAAGAATCAATTAAATAAATCTTCATTAGTGATACGTAGAATAGTGTATCAACAAGAAGAAAAATCACAATAATATTTTGAACTTATCTTATGAAAAAAGAGTTTCACCTAGTGATATTATTAAAATGTTAGAAGGCTTTGGGACTAATGTCCTAAGAACTGATATTAGCGGGAGTATACAAATAGTTGATTTTAATTAAAATTTTGATTATACTATATACATCTAAATATTTAAATTTGTTTTATGTATAAAAAGTCTTTCACCCTCGTAGAATTAATGATAGTAATAGCAATCTTAGCAATATTATCAG
>CAZUBO010000026.1:0-7931 GCA_964618955.1 uncultured Candidatus Saccharibacteria bacterium
GCAACCATATCTTCTTTAATCATAACATTCATGGGAATTCCCATATATGTCATTCCTTCATATTTTGAATCAAAATGTCTAGTATTTATCTCCACTTTTAACTTTTGATCGCTTATCTTTCTATCAGTATAATTTAATGAAAAATACAAAGTAAATCTTTTTTCTTTAGCTTCTTTCAAATCGCCATATTTTTCCAAAACTTTTTTAACATGTTCAAAAACATAGTCTTTTTTAGATAAATCTAAAAGGTCAAAATCTAAATCAACTGAAAATCTATCTAAATCATAAAATAATTTAGCAGCTGTACCGCCTTTAAAACCCAATACTAGTTGTATTGTATGATCCAAAAATATCCCCTTTAAAACACTAACCAATATATTCTCATGCACAATTTTGTTTATAGTCATATTATTTTATTTAATATTTTGTTTTGATAAAGTTTCTAATTCTTTAACTTTCTTCAACATTCTTTTGTTCCCGCCATAAATTGGCAAAATTTCATATATCTTTTCTCAATCAAAAATAGACAAGCTATCAAAATAATAATCTTGATTTAAATACAATATATCTAATAATGCTCTCTCGGGAGAAGCAATATGATAATTGCCTTCGTTTATAATCCCCAAAGAATTAGTTAAAATCTCTGGTTTTATAGTTTTAAAACAATATTTTTGTTTATCTATTTCAATCTCTTTTGTCTTATACGAAGCAATAAATATAGAATCATATCACTGAAAAATAGCACCAGCATTTCTCAATACCGTTTCGAAACTAATATATGAAGGAGTATATATTTTTGTTGCTAATTCATATTTATTGTAATTATTGTCTTTAGCATACAATCCTCGACGTAATCTTATTAACTGGTTATTTTTTACATAATAACTAACCCTAGCAATAGCTGAGCTTATATTCATTTCTTTTCAAGACAAGATAATATCACTAAAAGAAAACACCGTTTTATCTGATCTTAATAATTTTGACAAAAAATCGCCTTTTTTCATATTTGGAGTCTAAACATTAGATTAAACCTAGGTTCGGGACTATATATTGAATATTATACCTTAAATATCAAAAAAGTCAATAGCCATGTATTTTCAAACTTGAAATAAGGAAATTTGCATAATAAAATCCAGAACCACTAATAAACCATGCTTCTAGACTTTAAATCATACATTTTACAATACAAAAATGAGAACACTAACAGAGTTAGTATTCTCATCTTTGTTTCGAAATTTTTCAGTTACTCCAAATGGTTTGAGTCTTAAGGTCTAAGATATAAATATCTCAGGTCAACCTTGGAAAAGTTTCATTCGACGAATCGGATAAAACAAATATTCCTAAAAGAAATGTTTCACCTCCACCTTCCGGTAGCGGTACCTTGTTACGACTTATCCCCTGTCATTGATCCCAGCCTAGCCCCTTTGCAGAGTCTTCAGCTGTTACCAACTCCCTTGAATTGACGGGCGGTGAGTACAGAGCTCGGGAACATATTCACCGTGGTATGGCTGACCCACGATTACTAGCGATTCCAACTTCATGAGGTCGAGTTTCAGACCTCAATCTGAACTGAGGTAACTTTTTTGGGATTAGCTCCGTCTTACGACTTGGCAACCCTTTGTAATTACCATTGTAGCATGAGTGTCGCCCGGGGTGTCAAAGGGCCATGCTGATCTATCGTCATCCTCTCCTTCCTTCTGCCAAAGGCAGACAGTCTCCTATGACACTTGTAACATAGGATAAGGGTTGCGTTCGTTACCCCACTTAAGGGAACAACTCACGCCACGAACTGACGACGACCATGCAGCACCTGTGCTATTGTCCTTGCGGAGGGTCAATCTTTCGAAAGACTTTCAATAACATTTCAAACCCCGGTAAGGTTCATCGCGTGCCGTCGAATTAAACCTCATGCTCCACCGCTTGTGCGAGCTCCGGTCTATTCTTTTGAGTTTTAGCCTTGCGGCCGTACTACCCAGGCGGATCATTTAACGCGTTAGCTTCGCCACTTAAAGGGTCGACACTTCAAGAAGCTAATGATCATCGTTTAGGGCGTGGACTACCAGGGTATCTAATCCTGTTTGCTCCCCACGCTTTCGTCCATGGAGCGTCAATAAAGAGATAGTTAATTGCCTTCGCTTTTGGTGTTCTACACGATATCAACGAATTTCACCTCTACACCGTGTATTCCATTAACCCCTCCCTTATTCTAGTCTTGACGTTTCTGGTGCATGTTTCTGGTTGAGCCAGAACCTTTAACACCAGACTATATTCAGTCCTTTATAAAATAAAAAACTAAACTTTCTTTCGAAACAAAACCGCCTATGGACACTTTACGCCCAGTAAATTCGAGTAACGCTTGTGGCCTACGTATTACCGCTGCTGCTGGCACGTAGTTAGCAGCCACTTATTCATTGGGTACCATCAATAACTTTTTCCCCAATAAAAGCAGTTTACAACCCGAAAGCCTTCATCCTGCACGCGGTGTCGCTGGTTCAGGCTTGCGCCCATTGACCAAGATTCTCGGCTACTGCCTCCCGTAGGAGTAGGGCCCGTGTCTCAGTGCCCTTGTTGGGGGTCATGCTCTCACACCCCCTACCCGTCGTCGCCTTGGTAAGCCGTTACCTTACCAACTAGCTGATAGGATCTAAGCCTTTCTCTGAGCGACTTGCGTCTTTACCCTTGTTAGGGACTATTGAGCATTAGTCCATCTTTCGATGAATTATTCTCATCTCGGAGGTAAGTACTAAGATATTACTAACCCGTTCGCCACTATTCTAAAAAACTTCTTGCGAAATCCTTTAGAACCGTTCGACTTGTATGCCTTATCCACACCGCCAGCGTTCACTCTGGACTAGGATCAAATCCTCATCCAAAATAAATAACTGTATATTTTTTTATGAAAAAAATAAATAAAAATTTTTAAAAGAATAAACCATTGGAGCAACTAAAAAACCTCGAAATTTTCTAGTTGTTAAAATGATCTGTACATTAGAGTGTAAAAGAACACTTCCTATATTGGAAGTATCTAGCTAGTAATTTAACAAATTTTATACTATTTGTCAATAGCCAAAACCCTAATAAATACACAGCTTTTTCACATTTTTTTGAAGCCTCCAAATTATGAATTTTTATTTAAAAAATTATCACGAAAAACACTAATAAAAACAATGTTTTTCGTGCTATTGACATAATACAATTAAAATGGTATTATATTACAAAATTAGAAGGAGGTCTAAATGTTTGGAATAAGAATCAGTGGGTTAAACCCCGCAAAACAAAATCTTTTTAAACCTATTTTTGTAAAAGAGCTAAATGGTGCCTACAATAAGGCAAACAAAATCTATTGGCCAAAAAAAAATTTTGTTGAGGAACAAAGCATAGTGATGTCGTTCCTGGATACCGATGAAAAAGAAGAAAAAGTTATACATGTAGAATTTCTAGGTTTTTCCAGTCACCTGAAAGATGATGGAAAAAAATTCCCAGAAATTGCAACTGCACGCATCGCATTAGGAACCGCTAAACAACTATGTCCAGAGCTTAAAACATTCATATGGTCGTTTAACGAACAGATACTATTCTCTTGTTCAACCCACTAGCATCAATACCTCCCCTGTTCAAGCAACGAGAACAGTGGGAGGTATGAAAATTTTAAATCAAAAACCGACAACTTCTTGTCGGTATTTTTAATTTCTATTCTTAAACGACTCTATCAACGTCTCTGAATCGGCAAATTCTACTTCACTTCCTATTGGTAATCCTACCCCCAATTGAGTTACCTTAATTCCATAAGGAATTAATTGTTTTTTAATCTCTCCTGTAGTTAAATACCCTTCCGAAGTCAGATTCAAAGCCAGTATTATCTCTTCAATTGGCTCTTTATTAGCAATTGAATTCTTAATTCTAGCTATTAAAGGTTTTAAATTGAAATTCTTATCAATATCTCCTTCAAAAGAATTGGCTAACCCTCCTAATACATAATATATTCCCTTGTATTTCCCTGTCTTCTCAATTGAAATCAAATCCGTATCCTTTTCAACCACACAAATAAACTTCTTAATTCTTTTTGAATCACTGCAAATAGGACATAATTTTTGATTTTTACCCTCTCTTTCAAAAATGAAATTACAACTATCACAAATCCCAATTTTCTTAGAGATATCCCAAAACAATTTTGCAATCTCATCCAATATCTTTGGGTCATATCTAGCTAAAAAATACGAAAGACGCTTGGCTTGTCTTGGTCCAATATTTGGTAATTTATTTAATAATATACTTAATTTTCCAATTAATGAATTCTTAATTTCCATGCTATTTTAAATATTTATTAATATTTTGATTATGTTCCTCTAAAGTCTTAGCAAATATTGTATTTTTTGTCTTTGGATCAGTGATATAATATAAATAATCACTACCGACTTTTCCTAAAGTCATTTTAAAAGTATCTAAATTCACATTACAAATAGGAGTACTAACTAACCCTTTATTCCTATAAGTATTATATAAAGAATCCAACTTCTTGTCAACATTAGTTAAAGTACCACAATCCAAGTTGCCACCAGTATTATAGTTATTCTTCATCTTGATATAGCATAAAGTTGCATCTATTTGCAATAGCATATTTTCATTAATTCGATTTTGAATTACTGACAATGCTATTGGCATATCATTCTTATGATATATCTCCTTTTCTAATAAACTAGCTAATATCAATTTAGTGTAGAAATCCTCACTACCAATTTCGCTTTTAGTCTTCAGATATATTTCTTTATTAAAATTATCTAAAAACATACCTATAACTTCATTAATATCAGTATTCTTCAAAAAATAGTAAGTATTTGGATACAAGAATCCTTCTAAATTATTATCCAAATTCACATTCTTCAAAAATGGATATTTCTCAAACATATTTTTCAAATTAGAAATCTTGTAATTTACTAATTCCCCCTTCTTTGAAATTATCTCTTTATTGATTAATTCATTTTCAATTTGAAAAATATTAAAACCTTCTGGGATTGTAACTGCAATTCCTAGATTAGTTTTTAAAATATTTAAAACTTCTTTAATATTGTATTCTCCATTAAACAAATATTCTCCTGGCTTTAACATCCTATAATCCCCACTAAAATACGCATAACCAGTAAAAAATAACTTGTCTTTTATAACCTTTGCATTTACTAAATTATCAGTAATTGTCTTAAAAGAATCTCCGGGTTTAATTACAAATTTTGTACTTAAACTTGGAACTTTCATATTTAAATTGCTACTAACCATAAAAACCATAAACAACAAAACTAAAGCAACTCCAATTTTAAAATTCTTTTTCATAAAACAAATTTAGCGATTATTAATATTCAATATCATCCCTAGCATAATAAAATCAACCATCAAATGTGATCCACCGCCACTCACAAAAGGCAAAGCAATACCAATAACTGGTAATAATCCAATATTCATACCAATATTTATAAGCATTTCCACAAAGATTTTGACTCAAAATCCTACAACTATCAACTTGCTAAAATTGTTTTTAGCAAAAGAAATTACATCTCAGAAATAGCTAAACATTAATAAGAACGCCAATAACAATATCAATACTCCAACAAACCCTAATTCTTCCGATATCGAAGCAAAGATAAAGTCTGTCTTTGATTCTGGCAAGAATTGTAATTGGGTCTGAGTTCCCCACCCTAAACCCTTACCTCAAAATCTTCCACTGCCAACTGCAATTATTGATTGTCTTTGATTGTAATTTAATCCTGTAGGATCTAAATTTGGATTTATAAAAGATATCAAACGATTCTTTTGATAATCGCGCAATACATATTTAAAACCAACAAAACCAGTAGCTGAGATAATCAATAATATCAAAATCAAATGTTTAGTTCTCATTCCACATACTACCAATAAAACAATCCAAATAAAAAACATAATAATTACTGATCCTAAATCAGGCTGTAACAACGCTAAAATCGCAGGTAAACCCATAATTATTCCCGATTTCAAAATATTCAAGAAATTCCAAATTTCTGGTTTTTTCTCATATAATAATTTTGATAATAAAACTATCAAAGCTATCTTCATAAATTCAACTGGCTGAATACTAAAAAACCCTAATTTAAATCAACCCGTAATACCACGCGTTGTCTTCCCCATCACTAATAAAAGCGTCATCAAAAACAATCACATCAAATAAAATATCAGAGAAAACGAAGTATGATTTTTCAAAAAATTATAATCAATTTTTGAAAAAAATCATAAGAATCCACAAGAAATTATTAAAAATATTAATTGTCTATAAAAGGCATTTAAATTATCGGTTTTATTCATACTCAAACTCGAAAGCATCAATAAACTTAAAGTGCTTAAAATAATCAAGCTAATAAATAATTTTCAATTTTTCAAAAAATATTCTTTCATTTACAATTTTTAATTCTATTTCTGTATATTCCCTTCATCAAAGACATTGGTATAGACATTTAATCCTCCTGGACAAATATCAATTCCACTAGGCAAAACATGGCTTCAAGACAAAACAAAATCTCTAGATTTTTGAGCTAAAATATTGCTTTGGCTCTTAGATATAGCCACTAATTTTTTATCACTATCACACAAGAATCCAACTAATGATATATTCTTAAAAGTTGCATTGGCATTATTAAATACCGTAAATGATAAACTAGCTGTTACTCCTGGCGATAATTGATTATCATCAGTCTTTTTATTTAATAAATTATTCAATTGAGTTCTTGTTGGAGTATCAAATTCTCCAGTAACTTGTAAACTATATTTAGCTTGGAATCTCTCAACTGCTTTTTTCAATAGCAAATCAAACTTCCCAGTCAATCTCGCTTCTGGATATACCGCTGGGTCTTCCGCTAAAATTCTTTGTAATTCTTTGACTTCTGATCCAGAATCATTTAATTTTAAATTGTTTTCAAAACTAAAACCACCCGAACTAATAGTATTAACCTTCTGACCACTATAAGATTGATTCAAATACTCTCTAGTCTTGTAATCAACTATTCCCGTCTGAGGACTAATTCCAATTGACTTTTGAAAACGAATAACTGCCTTGTAAGTTGGCATATCAAAAGCACCATTCACCACTCCTTCCGGATAAATCGCATTATCACTAGCTAAAATTGATTGCAAATTAAAAACATCTTCGCCTTTATCACCCCTCTTTAAATCTTTTTTGAATTCATAAACTACATTACCAGCCTTAGTAGTACTAGTTATAATCTGACCACTACCAGTCTTTAATGATACATTGTTAATTCCAAACAAATCAGCAGAACCAAATTCTGCACTTAAAGGTTTGCTTCATACCATTGTCTTTTCATCAATTTGAAAAGCAATCTTATCAAATTTAACATTTGGTATTGGCATTACTTCTACTATATATTTAATTTGATTTGGTAAGATATATCCTTTACCAACAATTTTCTTTTCAACTTTTTCTTTGGTTTTGTTTTTAACCGTCGAAGTTGAAATGAAATAAAAACCATAATTAAATTCCTTAACACCTCAATCGCTATTTGAATTAGTAACCTTAGCATAAACAAAATATTTGTCTTTCTGTAAAAAACTATATCCTTCGCCGGTATATTCTAATTTAGTTAAAGTTTTAATTTCGCATGATTGACATTTCCCACCACAATCAACTCCTATTTCATTATTATTTTTTATCTTATCAAAACATGATGGCTTTGGCCGTACAATTTGAAAAGTAATTAATCCAATAAAAAATATAACAACAGCTGTTAAAAATGAAAAAACAATTTGTTTAAAAAATCTTTCAGACATATATATATTTTAAAATTCTTAAATATATTATACTAAACTTTTAATAAAAAAGCAACAAATATATTCAAATATCAAAAAGCCGACAATCTTGGTTTCCCAAAACTGCCGGCATATAAAAATGGCTG
>CAZUBO010000027.1:0-5584 GCA_964618955.1 uncultured Candidatus Saccharibacteria bacterium
TACTTCACGTTTGATAACTGGTTTTTTAACCTCTTCATGGTTAATGAATGTTTCTTTGATAGCATCAGTAGTAACATCTTTATTAGAAGATTTTATTACATCTTTTTTAACAGTTTTCTTGACCATAGTCTTTGATTTGACTGTTTCTTTTTTTGTTGTTGTTTTCTTGGCAGCCATAATTTGGTTATTTAACAATTAAATTTTTTAAACGTTTATCACGTAAGGTATTTTTAGGAAGCATACCCCGAACTACTTCTTTAAAAGTTTTGACGATATCTTTGTCTAATTTATTCTTAAGAGAAAAAGTTTTAGCATTTCCAATGTAACCAGTTCAACGTTGATATTTAACATCAGTTAATTTATTTCCAGTGACTTTAATACCTTTGATATTGATTACAGTTACAATAGTATTACCTAATTTACGAGGTTCGTAATCAGCTGATTCCTTCCCTTGCAATAATACAGCAACTTTACTAGCTAAACGACCTAATGATTGGCCATCAGCATCTAAAACTACTTCTTTACGAGCTTGATCTTTTTGTAATTCTTTTATCTTGTCCATATTGATTATTTAACTAATTGGATTATTACCATTTGGCTTTTGTCTTTCAATCGACGTTCAGCTAACTTAACGATACGAGTAAAACCACCATTGCGATCTTTGAAGTCTTTGGCTAATTCGTAGTACAACTTATTAGTAGATTTCTTAGGCAAACGAGCTAGAATATATCTATAAGAAGCTAAATCTTGTTTTTTAGCAAAAGAAATCAAACGCTCAACATAGATCTGAGTAGCTTTAGCTCTAGCTGGAGTTGTTTTGATTGTACCATAGGTAATCAAATTGTTGGCTAAGATCTTAACTAAAGCACGGCGTTGATCAGTTTTTAAATGTAAAGTTATTTTTTTATTTAGATGTTTCATAATATTGTTTTAAAACTAATTATTTCAAAGATAGTCCTTGGTTGTTTAAAAATTCTTTGAGTTCGTTAAATGATTTGTCGCCCAAACCTTCAAAACATTGAACCGTATTTTCTTTTTGCTTTAATAACTTCCCTAAAGTTTTGATATTGTTCTCAACTAAGCAGTTGATAACTCTCTTAGGAAGAGGTAGCTCTTCAACTTTGGTATCAGTATTGAATTCTTCAGTAACAACGACATCTTCGGCTTCAGTATTTTTAGCTTTATCTTTGCCAGATAATTCATCAGAAATTCAAGCAAAGTGTTGAGCCAAAATATTGGTAGCTTCTTCTAAAGCATCCTTAGGAGTAATTGAACCATCGGTTTCAATCTCGATGATCAAACGATTGTAGTCAACTCTACCTTTCAAACGCATATCTTCAGTATCAAGTTTAACACGAGTAACTGGTGAAAAAGCAGAATCAACCAAGATAGTACCAATAGGGGTTTTGTCATTCTTGGCTTCTTCTTGAGTACGATAGCCAGTTCCCTTTTCGATTGTTAATTCCATTTCAAATTCGGCTTTTTTATCAGTTAAAGTACAAATCTTTAAATCTTTGTTTTGAATCTCAACACTAGGATTCTTATCAAAGTCAGAAGCAAAAACTTCTTTTTCACCTTTGACTGACAATACTAAAGTTTGAGGTTCGTTATTGAATAATTTAACTCTTAAGGTTTTAACATTCAAAACAATATCTAAGACGGATTCTAAGACACCAGAAATCTCACTAAATTCATGGGGAACACCTTTAATTTTGATTGCAGTAACAGCTGCACCTTCAATTGAAGAGAGTAAAACTCTTCTTAGAGTATTACCAATAGTAATACCATAATTAGGGTGAAGGCCCTCTATATCAAACACACCAATGTTTGGATTGGTTGCTTGACGTTGTTTTATTTCGATTGGTAGAGAAATCATAATTTATTTAATTAAAATTTAATTAATAATTTTAGTGAGAGAAGAACTCAACGATAACTTCAAAGTTAAAAGGAAGATTCAATTCAGACATAACGGGCTCTTTAGCTAAAGTAACAGTTAATTTTTCACTGTCAATTTTGATAAAAGCAGGAGAACGTTTTTGAATGATAGCTTCTTTTAAATTAGTAAAGTCCTTGATATTTTGAGATTCTTTACGAATAGAGATCACATCACCAATCTTTAACATAGTAGAAGGAATAGAATGATGACGAGAATTCAACATAAAATGACCATGATTGATTAATTGTCGTGTTTCTTTTTTGGATTTACCAAAACCAGCGCTGAACAAAATATTGTCCATACGTTTTTCTAATATCTTACCTAAATTCTCAGGAGTAGATCCAACTAAACGTTTAGCCTTCTTGAAGATATTCTCTAATTGACTTTCATTAACACCATAGAACAATTTAACTTTTTGTTTTTCAAATAATTGTTTTTGGAAGTTAGACATAGAACGTTTGTATTGTCTTTTTTGTTTGGTGCCACCAGGTGGATAAGGTCGTTTATTTAAAATACAACCGTCAGAATTACATTTCTCACCTTTTAAGAATAACTTTTGAGCGTAAGCACGACATTTTTTACATTTTGCTTGTATAATCATTTTAGAAATTTATCAAATAAAATTAAATTAAGTATTAAACACGACGAGCCTTAGGAGGACGAACACCATTGTGAGGGATTGGAGTAACGTCTAAAACTGAATAGACATTTAAACCAGATTGCCCACCCATGTTTATCAATGTTCTCAAAGCAGTTTCGCGACCACGGCCAATGCCTTTCATTCTGACTTCAACATTTAATGGCAAATTCTTTCTAATCTTTTCGATTAAAGTCTCAGCGACTTTTGAAGCAGCGAAAGGAGTTGACTTCTTGGTACCCTTAAAACCAATAGCACCGGAAGAAGTAGTAGAAATGACATTACCCTTCTCATCAGTAGCTTGGATAATAGTATTGTTGAAAGATGAATTAATAAAAATAATACCTTTCTTGGCTTGTTTTAAAAATTCATTCTCCTTACCTTCGGTTTTTTTGATTGTGGAGTTTATTTGTTCTGCTTCTTCAGTGTTTGAAGCTTTAGAAATAATTCTAATTTTTCCCATAGTTACAAATTAATATTAATTAAGGCTATTTAGCTGTAGCAGCTTTAGCTCTTCCGGAACCAACAGACTTACGAACGTTACCTCTAACGGTACGAGTATTAGTCTTGGTTCTTTGACCGCGAACCGGAAGATGACGAGAATGACGATTACCACGATAGGATCCAATGTTGATCAAACGGGTTACATTCTTTCGAATATCTCTTCGTAATTCGTTTTCGACGTTGAAATGTTTTTCAATATAGTCTTGAATCTTTTTGAGTTCCTCAGAAGTTATGTCTTTAGTACGAATGTTCTCATCGATTTTCAAGTCAGCTAATATCTTCTTGGCTAAAGGAATACCTACGCCATAGATATAGGGTAAAGAATATGCAATTTTTTTTGTATCAGGTATAGTAATACCAAAGATTCTGGCCATAATATATCAAATTTAAAATTAATTAATTAACCTTGACGCTGTTTGTGTTTTTTGGTTTTGCTACAAATAACTCAAACTCTACCTTTACGACGAATGGTTTTACAGGCTGAACAGATTTTTTTTACAGATGCTTTGACTTTCATTTTATTGTGTTTAATATTTACTAAATTAGTGACAAAAATTCTTAGACCATCGCTGGTTTAATTTTAATATTTTGAATTTAAAAGTATTAAAAATTAATAACGATAGACTATTCTACCTCTCTTTTGGTCGTAGGGAGTCATCTCGACAGCTACTTTATCTCCGACAAGAATTTTTATAAAGTTCATTCTCATCTTACCAGATAAATAGGCCAGAATAACCCTACCATCTTCTAGTTCTACTTTGAAATTAGCAGATGGTAACGATTCGGTTACGACGCCATCCAATCGGGTGGTGTCATTTTCAGTTGTATTTTGTGTTTCCATAATATGTTTTATATATTACTACAAAAAGTTCAATTAGTCAATACCTAGATTGATTTTGTTCAAAGTTGTTGGAATTTGAGTACTTCAGATAGGATAGAGTTTGATATTGACTTTTTCGATAGCTGGATTGGTCGATAAGAGCTTTTTGACTTCAACAAGACTTTTACCCTTGATTGCATTGATGATTTCAATGCTTTCGATATTCTTCTTAGTAGGATATTTGATTAAAGTATTGACCAAAATCTGATTCTTTTTGTCATCAAGCTTGATGCTAGCAATATTCTCAGTGAAAGCACCATAGAGTTCTTCACCATCTTTTAATTCTTTTTTAGCATTAGTTTGAATTAAAGTGTTATAGTCATCTTTTGAAAAAGCAATAGTTTTCATTTCGCCAGTAATTTTAGCTGTGAACTTTAATTTGCTATCCCCTTCCTTAGTTCCGCCAAAATCAACTTTCAAAACTTTAGTAACTATAGAATCTTTAAAAGTTTTCTCATGAGATTGAATTTGAGATTTCAATTCTTCAGAGAATTGAGCTTCCAAAACATCCATGGCAACTTTACTAGCATTCTTTAAATCAATTGGAGACACAACAGTAGACTGACCATCAGTACCACCAGCAAACTTTTCTTTGCTATCAGCATAGAAGCCATTAAAACGATCGGTACCTTTAAAGCCAGGGATGGTAAAACGACCAGCACTGATATTGTATCCGACGCCATTCTCTGAAGCAGTAACATTAGCTTGAATTGAGGATGGAACAATCTCACCGTTCTTCAAACTAGCACCAGGAACAGTAACCCTGGAATCTAGTTTAAAAATTAAACCATCAGCAGATTCAAAACGAGTATTTTGAACTAGAATTTGAGAAGAAGTGTTATAGGCATTATATATAGTAATCTTGCCTTTAGCTTTGGCTCCACCATTGACTTTGCCAGTAGCATCAAATTCTTTAGTAACAGTCTTGTTAATTTTAATTAATCTTCCAGGGACTACATTCTTAGGATAATCAGGAGTTTTGATATTAGAATCAATTAAAATGTTACCAGTATAATCAATATTCCCCTTCTGAGTATTGATACTAACAGTAGCACTGTTAAAAGCAAAAGTTAAAGCCGCAAAAGAAATGCCAACAAATAGAAGAGCGATACCTATAGTAATTAATAATTTCTTTTTGAATGAAAGACCAGAAGAATTCTTAATTTTTGTACGAGGTTCTTTGACTTTCTTAGGTTTAGCCACTTTAGCTACTTTATCGCGTTTGAAAAATGCAAAAAACTTTTTAGCTTTTTTTGCTTTTTTGGCTGGCTTCTTAGTAACGATTTCATTATCATCAGCATCAACTTCAATCTCTTCAACGATCTCTTCGTATTCTTCATCGTCATTTAAAATCTCCGGTTCTTCTTTAGGAACTGTTTTCATTCTTGGCATAGTACCAAACTTCTCTTTACGAATAGGAATTTGATAAGTTTTTTGCTTTACAGAATCCTCTTCTTCTTCCTCTTCTTCTACAATTTGAGAGGGAGAAACAATATCAAAATACAATTCGTCATTAGGGCTATTTTTCTTTTGCTTAGGCACGGTAAATTTTTTAAATTGCTTTTGTTAAAGTTTAAATCATTAATATAATTATATAAAACTATATGATAATTGTCAATGGTTTTTT
>CAZUBO010000028.1:0-2814 GCA_964618955.1 uncultured Candidatus Saccharibacteria bacterium
GTTACTTTTAATTGTTTATGACAACAAGATGATGAAACTCTTTGCATGCTATAAGTAATAGTACTCTCAATAACACCTTCTTTTAAAAGCTGCTCTTTAAGATATTGATAAACACTATCTCTTATTTTGCTATTGTTCCAAGCAAAAGCATCTACGTTAGTGCTTGTAGTTTTCTCCATTAGTTCTTAGATCAGAATGAGTTATATAGCCTCTAAGACGATAAATTAAACTCAAAATTCTTTTTGGGTACAGCACAACTGCAATTCTTTCACCATTAATATTCTCTATCTTTTTAAAGATTTCATAGTTATAGTACTTCATCAGTACCATTGCAGATTGTCCGAGTAATTCATAATCTCGATCTCTTAGTTCAAACTTAGAGAAATACTCTCTAATTGTAAACAGTTTTTTTGCCTTTAATTTAGGTCTTTGCTTTGGTGCTGCATCTGTTTTTACTTTATTTACAGTAATGCGCGGTCTTCTTTTTTTATCCATAATTAATTAATTTTTAAAAAAATGCCCCCAGTTTGTGCGGAAACTGAGGGTAAAAATAAGAAAAAAATATACACAAGAAAAACAATCCTCGATTGCCGCACCAATCATCTTAAGTTAATATCTTTATCGTCAAATAGTTTTTTGTCTGGCATTGCCAGATCATCATTAACATCTATTTTTTTATCTAAGTCTTTTTCAAGATCTTGCAAGTCATCATTTAAAGCAGACCATAAACCTTTAATGTCCATTAGGTCATTATAAATTTCCTTTTCAGCATCCTTCAATTCCATTGGAATGAAAGATTTAATATCGTCATTGTTTTCAATTAATTTAGCTAAGTCAGATCTAAATTGTTTAATCTTAGCTTCTTGGAGTTGGGAATCCATCTTTTCGGGAACACTCATTTTTTTCTTCATAAATCTTATTTTTAGTAATTATATCAAGTTGCCTTTAAAAAGTTTTAAAAAAGGCCCGACTTACTGTTATTCGGTCAGGCCTTTCCTTTGGTCATTATTAATTCAATATATTTATCTGAGGCTTTATTGCAAAAAAATACCCCACCGATCAAGTGAGGTAAAAAAATAAAATTCTCTAAAGATCATGAATGAATCTTAATAGAAGTCCATTAGAAGCGAGCAGCTTCTATAGATTATATATTTAAAACTAACTTTTGTTTCGAGTATATAAAAATAAAACCAATTATGGAAGATATTAAAGAGATAAGAGAGTACATCGCAAGAAACTCAGTTGATCCAACTCATGAAGTTTGGCTCATAGTCCAAGAAGCATTAAATTATGGCACAATTTCTAAAGTTGAAGCTGAAAGAATTGTTGCATCTGCATTAGAACGTTACGAAAGCAAAATATTACTCGAATGGAATCAGAAATAGAATTTTTTGATTGGTATTACAACAAACAGCTAACTCCTTATTATAGTGTAGTTTATATGCCTGAACGATGGAAGGAGTATTGTCATAAGTTGCCTTGGTTATTTGATCTTGACAGAAAAATCTTAAGTGGTGAAATAATAGCTGTAGGTAAAGTGCACATAATCTTCTCCGATGAATTTGAGCCTACAAAAAAAGATCTGTTAAAATTTTGGGAATACAAGAACGAACTTAAATCTTATTCTTAAAATACCATTGTGATTTATGAGGCCTTGTTACAGGCTCATTCCAAATGTATGTAAAATCATCTTGAACATATGCACAAAATGGAAAGTATGTATAAGACTTTAAAGTATTGTATCTGAATATCATAGCGATGATGCTGTCATCTGTAGTTGTTTCAAACTTATTTAAATAATTGATTATCTTATCATAAGCTGTATTTCTTATCAATGTAATTGGAATACAATCTATTATAGGACTTGGTACTACATTTAAAAATGATAAATTAGCATTATATCTTATTGCATAAGCAACTGTTCTTGGAACACCACTTAGATATACATGTTCCCAATCTTCTGGTAAAATCCTAAACAAGAATTTAACTCTTTTAACAAAATCTTCTGCAAGTACTACATCATCTTCTAATACAAGTACATAAGGCCAATCATTTTCCTTAGCTAATTCAAGAGCTTTGATGTGACTCATTGTACAAGCAATTTCACCAGGAGCAAATAACTCACCATATCGGTAACCTTTATCAAGAGAGATCTTTTTATCTTTTTCATCTTCAGTTAATTTTTGACCATCAACAGCATCAAGAATAGTAAAGTCAAATGGCAAATCCTTCAATTGTTTTACCATTCGCTCTCGTCTTTCCTGGGCTCTTTCCAAATTTATCACTATCATATTCATACATTTATGTCTTGTCCTACGAATTGTCCGTTAGGTAGTTCAACTTTAAAATATCTCTCACCTCTTGTTATTTCTAAGTTACAATCTCCTCTTATATGAGCCATATGTGAGTTTAAAACACGAGGCCATATATGCTTCCATAAAAACGGTTGGTCTGTATTGAAGTATTTACCTCTTTGTTTAAATATATCATTAAATGTCAATCCTTTAATATAATTAAAGAGTAACTCATCATAATCAAATTTTATCTTGTCAATAAAATCTATTGTAGCCCCCCATAAACCACCACATATTGGCACTTTATGTTGAACATGATCACGCATAATGTGAAAATTTAAATCACTATTCTCCCATTCCTTGACGGCATCTGCTTCTCGAACATTTAAACGAGAGTCTGTATCTCTCACTATAAATCGTTCAATACTATCATCTTTGAGAGGTTCAAAACGCCAGAACAATCCATAATTTCCATCGCTGCGCGGCATCTCAACAACTTCAGAGTTCTCTTCTAATGTAT
>CAZUBO010000028.1:2914-5575 GCA_964618955.1 uncultured Candidatus Saccharibacteria bacterium
ATCCAAATCAACCATCTATATTTCTTGAATGTTTTATGATATGATTCAAACCCTTCTCTCGATGCTTTAGGATAACTCATTATTTCATTTACAGTTACTCCTAATTTGTCTTCAATCATTTTCAATTTATCATTCATAAATAAAGGCATAACAATAGCTTTCTCAGCTTCTTCTCTTGTTATGTAACCACTTCGCAATTCTGCAGATTTATAAATTATTGTTTTATTGATTCCAAACTTACAAGGAAGTAAATAGCTTCCAACAAATTCTGTATAAATGTTTTCACAATGATTTCCACCATAATCTTGCCATCCATAAATAGATGTTAAGGCCTCTTTAATGTCAGATTTTATATGTTCAATATAATACAAAAGACGTATTTGTTTAATTCCTTTACGCATGTATTTAATTTGATCCCAAAATGTTAATATTGGATATGAACTTATATTGATATTATAATGATTAGCAACACTTTGAATGTATTTAGCATCCATATAAGACCAAGATAAAGGAGTTGATCCTTCATATCTGTAATTGTGACCATTGATAATTGTTTTTACTTTATAGTGGTCAGCAACTTCATACATTATCTTACTCATTGCCATATCATTAGGTATGTCAGCATCAGTAACACCAGCTTTTAAGAAGGCAAGGTTTAACTCATTCAACTGTTTATTATTCATACTGACACGAATAAAGTCGGCGCCGGTTCCATCAACCATTGTTTTCATATTGCTCTCAGCTTCTTCAGAGTTCCATCCATTATCAAAATGAAGTGCTAATACTCTTAATTGAGCCTGAGTTAAAATATGTAGTAGAAATGAACTGTCAAATCCACCTGAAATTCCTAAAATACAATCGTATTTTGATTTCTTTCCTCTCTTCTTTATATCCTTAAATACTTTATCGAGATTTACTTTTAATGATTCTTCTTCAATCTTATCATGAAGGTCACAAAAATTACATTGTCCTGATTTGCCAATTTTGACATCTTTAATTTCCTCTGTGAGGAGGCATCTTTTACATTCCATATTATCAATTAAAAATTAAACGTATATCCGGAAACCATTTATTAATCCAAACTTCTCTTTCTTCTGGCGGAATTAATTCTGACCATACTTGCTTTTTAACATCTTTAAAAATATGCTTATTACTCCACCTATTTGTTGATATTGAAACACATACAGCGTCATCTTCATTTTTAAATGATTTGCATTTGCCTTCATATTTTAAAACATTTGAATAACTGCCAGCATCCATTCCTGCTATGGCATGTGTAGGGAACAATTCCCCCTCTAGAAGTTTTAAAATTCTCATTGAATACATTCGACCAATACCTGTAGGTTCTCCATATCTTGGTTGTTCCATTGGATCAAGATATGAGTAACCTTTCCAAAAAACTAATTCAATGTTCATATTAGAATAAATGTCGAGATAGTGATTTCCAAGTGTCCCTATCATATCATACTCTTCCAAATATGGTCCATATTTATCCACCCAATTATGTGATACCCAATCAGATGAACCCATAAATAAGAATCCATCATACTCAACGCCAGATTTCATAGCTGCTTTTATTCCAGCATTCCATTTACGACCTAATGGATTATTTTCAACATAAACCCATTTTGCTCCAGCCTTCTCACAAATCTTTTGATCATCTGCATAATCTCCCATACAATAAACATCAATGTTATCCTCAAGTAATCTCTTTATTGTATAAGGCACCAATTCTTTTCGTCCTTTTACAGGTATAGCTGCAAAATACTTCATAAACTTTCTTTATATTTAGAAATTCCTAAGTTAATTAATTCTGTATCAATACCTAAGTATTTTACTAATGGAGTAATTTGCTCCTTATAAGTTGACAAAGGCCTTAACATATGAGAGTCAATGTAGCCTTTATTGTTTAATTTGTCATAATCAATTTTCCAAGCTCCTCTATCAATTCTATCAGAATAATAAGGGTTACCCACAGTTCTTGTAGGACGATACAAAAATTTAATTTTTGATTTATCAGGAGACCAATTATAAATCAATCTTCTCATCAATTCATCCTCACTAAAGTTGTCATAAGGCTGCATAATATCTTCCTTCACCCTGAACCTCCAGGTGCCCTTGAATGACTCAATTAAATCATCATTAGATAATCCATTAGGATTTATTATCTCTGCCCAGATGTTCCCTTTTGCAAGTTGAAAACAACCCGCAATCATAGGATATTCATCATAAGGTCTATTTCTTATACGTCCTTCTTTAAATGGATCATCAGTGATGACAAGTATATCATCATCAAATTTATAGAGGTCTTGAAAATATTCTTTATTGAGTGGCAAAAGATCAAGATCAGTGATCATTTGCTTTGATTCTAAATCTTCATAATAAGAAAAGAACCTTGATATTTTTGACCATATTCCGGGGTCAATATCGGTTCTTTCATTGTAATGCCTTATCTCGGCAAACTCTTCAATCCATATCCAATCTTTTTCTGGTTTGTCAGTAACTAAAGTCAGAATAGGGTTTATTCCAAAAGACTTCCAAGCTTCGCAGACGATAGGTATAAATTGAAAATATAAAGGGTTGTAATTAGAAGAAATGGTCACATTCATAAAATGCATTTTTATTTATTTATATGCATTTTTGGATGTTAAGATTTGTTAA
>CAZUBO010000029.1:0-5070 GCA_964618955.1 uncultured Candidatus Saccharibacteria bacterium
ATGCAAAAATTACAATAGCTGATAATATTGCTAAGATTGCTATTACTATCATAAGTTCAACTAGAGTAAAAGACTTCTTCATATATATATTATTCTAAATGCATCATTCTTAATACAATCTGCATAATTGCTCCGACAAAGCAAACACTACCAACAATAACCAACAATCAATTTGGAATATTTAAATTATATGGAGCTGTTTTTGTATTCTTATCTTTGATCTTCATATACACTAACAATACTACTACTGCTATCATACCTCCAATAATTCCTCCGGCTAACGACATAATATCATCTAGCTTCTTAGCACTCACTAATAAAAACACTAAAGGCAAAAACATACTTAATAAAATACTAGATAATTTATTACATCCAACATCGCATCTCAACATATCTTTAAAATAGTTTACTACAATAATATATGAAGTAACTACTGCGAACAAACCCGCAATTGCTCCTAGAATAATAATCTCCCGGCCTAAGAACGGTGCCAATCCCTGAATAGCATCTATTGAAGTTCCGCGAGTTGATAACAAACTAACAAAATTAATAAAAGCAAAAAATACCAAAAACACAAAAACAAAAGATCAAATTACTGACTTCATATATACCGTTTTCGAAGCCTTCTTATGTCTCAAAAACATAAACATCATCGGCATAGCTACCAAACCATCAATCGCATAAAAGATAACTCCATACGACGAATACCATACTGGCGAAAAAGCCAAATTCGAATAATCAATACTAGTAAAATTAATTTTGTTCAAACACAAAAATGCTAACGCTAATACCAATCCAACTTCAACAATAGTTAATACAAAATTAATTCTACTAGTATCAGCTAACTTAAATAGCAAAAATATATTAAAAATCAATCAGATCAATACAAACAAATATGGTTGAAAAAACAAGAATCTAGTTCCTAATATGATCTTTATAAACTTATCAGCTAATACTATATATATTAATAATGAAAAAGCGATCGAAAATACGCAAACAAAATTCAAAAACTTCTTAAATATTTTCCCTAGATATTTACCAGCATAACCTGGTAACTTCATCTCATTTCGAGTTTTTAAAATTATCTCTCCAAAAATCAAATGCAGTAAGCATACCATCACGCATAAAAACACCAATCATAGATTAGTCATAACTATTCCTGACTTGATATTCATATAAGGTAAAACAAAAATACCTCCTCCTATAATAGTACCAATCAAAATTGCCATTGCTTCAAACGCTAACAACAATTCTTTTCTCTTAATCATTATTTAATTTTAAATTTATATATAGTATAATATATTTTAATTAAATATTCAAGCTCATTGAAGATTGTGGTGGGATATAGCTCTGATCTGTTGGTAATGTAAAATGAAAAGTAGTTCCCCGCTTCTCAATTGATTCTACTCAAATTTCTCCTCCATGATTCTTAATAATATTTTTTGAAATATATAGTCCTAAACCAATTCCAGTTGTATGAGATTTCATAACTGAAGGAGAACGATAAAACTTCTCAAAAATACTATTAAATTCTTTATCATTAATCCCTACCCCAGTGTCTGTTACCGAAATCATTAAAAATGGTTTGTCCTTAACTTGTTCTATCTTAATTCCTACTTCCCCATTCTCAACATTGTATTTTACCGCATTATCAATCAAATTGCTCAATACCACTCTAATCTTCTCCTTATCCATTACAAACTTTGGAACTGAAAATTCTGGTGGGTAAAATACAAATTTTAATTTCTTAGCCTCGCCTTTAATTAATGAAGCTGATAATAATTCATTAATTATCGAAACAATATCTCCAATCTCAAATTGATAACCAAACTTGCCCTCTTCAATACTAGCTGCCTTCAATAGATCATCAATAGTTCGAGACATTTCTTTTAAAGCATCTGCGCTCTGTTTTAAAATTTTCTCTTGATTGGCATTTATCTCCCCCATTTCCTTCTTGTATATAACTTCCACCCCCCAAGTAACTCCTGTTAAAGGCGTTCTCAACTGATGTGCTGCTACCGTAATAAAATCAGACTTACTCTTCATCAGTTGTTCTTCACGAGTTCTATCTTTAATAATCTTTACAAATCCAAAAGATTTATCATACTTATTCTCAACCCTATTAGTAATAATTTCCAATATATATTCTCTAGGTTTAAAAATCTTAATTAAAATCTTAGAAGGATTAGTATTTGGTGATGTTCTATACATCTCTGGTGCTAACGAAGGAAAAACAATCTTAGCTAAGACTGAATACCTCTCAACATTATTAAATTCCGGAGTAATCTTCTTACCCAATAATTCAGTTTTTTTAATTCCGCACATCTGTTCAAAAACTTCATTAACTAAAGTAACTTTAAAATCCTGGTCATAAGCAATAACCGCATCATTCATCGAAGATAACATTCCTTGAATTTCGCTCTTCTCTAATTCAATTTTTGAAATTCTATAAATCGCATCAATCAAAAACAAACCTAAAAATGGAATTACTAATATCAATCCTCCTAAAACATAGTCAACTCAATCAATTTTATTCATTAAAATTCTGACAACTAAAACAATAATCAAAACAATTTTAAAACTAATCAAAGCTCAAAAAGACCAAGCCTTCTTAGCTATTAGTATCTTCTCAACAAATTTTTTAATTTTCTTTATCATTATTTCCTTTTAATTTTTTAAATCTCCTCAATTCTCAGCTCTAGTCTCGTCCGCTCTTAACAAAATTCCAAAATCATTCTCTTCCATAATCTTATCAATTGCTTCAAAAACTTCCTGAATAGACATTCCCTCACTAACTTCAAAAATTAATTCATCATGTATTTGTAATAACATCTTTATCTTATCAGATAATTCATTTTGTTTCAAATACTGATCAATCTTCACCATGGCTTTTTTAATAATATCGGCGGCTAGACCTTGTATTGGCATATTAATTGCAATTCTCTCTTCAAAAGCCGCTTGAAAACCATAAGCCCCAATAAAAGATAAGAACCTTTTTCGGCCATACAGTGTTTCACAATACCCCTTATCCTTAGCACGAGCCTTTAAAGCATCTAGAAAATTCCTCAATCCGAAATAGTTCTTAAAATATTCTTCTACAAAGTTTCTAGCTTCTTCTTTAGTAATTCCAGCTGATTGCGAAAATGATCTCATTCCCATACCATAGATAATTCCAAAATTCAAAGCTTTAGCCTTATTCCTTTGTTTGCTCGTTACTGCATCATATTCAATATGATTTACCAAGCTAGCGGTATATCTATGAAAATCTTTCCCAGTCTCAAAAGCTTTTAACATTAATTTGTCATTCGCTAATTTCGCCGCAATTCTTAATTCCATTTGCGAATAATCGCAAGATACTAAATCATACCCCGGACTAGCAATAAAAGCCTTCCTAACCAACTTACCATAATCACCCTTAATTGGAATATTCTGTAAATTTGGAGTATCGGACGACAACCTTCCGGTTGCGGTGCCCGTCTGGACAAAAGTTGTATGAATCTTTCCATCTTCCTTCATAAAAGTTGGTAAAGTATCTAAAAATGAATTTTCTAATTTTTTTAATTCTTTGAATCTCAAAATCTTTGGAATCGCTTCATGACTATCCAAAATCTTTTCTAATTCGTCGCTATTAGTCGAGATACTCTTGGTGCTTGTCTTTGCTAACCCCTTAGTTGGTAATTTTAATTTTTCAAACAAAACTTCTGTCAATTGCTTTGGTGAATTGATATTAAACTTCTCATGAGTCAAATCAAAAATCTCTTCTTCTAAAGTTAGAATTTCTAAATGAATTTTATCTCTAATCTTCTTCAATACTTTGGTATCTAATAAAATTCCATGCCTTTCCATTCTAACTAATACTGGGGTTAACGGCATTTCAATCTCCTTTAAAACTCTATCTAACTTTAAATTATTTATCTTTGAATTTATACTTTCATAAATATTTGAAAACAAAACCATTCAATCATCTAATTCATAATTAGGTATAAAACTAATAGCTTTATCAGTCTTGATATTGAACTTCTTAACTAAAGTTTCAATAGTATAATCCTTCCTATCAGGATCTAATAGTCAAAAACCAATCTTCAAATCATAGAATAGATATTCATTCAAAACATCAAAATACTTATGATATAGGATTTTACTATCAAAAGTTACTAATGTCTTATCCTTAAAATATTTAACTACATCATTAATCTCCGCCTTTAATACATAAAAAATATCATTATCAATATATGAACAAACCAAACCTTCGCCCGATAAATTCAAAGCTGAATTATCAAAAACAAACAATTCATGATTATTAAACTTCTCAAAAAATTCTTTAGCATCAGTAAATTCTTTTAATTCTCGCTTATCTTTACTCTCGGTATTATGGACGATAGCCACATTCTGAAATCCCATATTTAATTTCGGAACCAAAGAATTAAAACCTTTTTCTTTAAAGAACTTAATTGTATCTTCCTTAGAATCAAAATTAAAAATTGCTTTTTCTAATGTCGTATCAATTTCTACGTCTTTTTTAATCATTGATAAGTGCTGACTAAATCTAGCTTCATCTTCATTCTCTTTTAAAACTTTTAATCATTTTTTGTCTTTAGTACTTAAAGTATTATCACTTAAATACTTATCAATATTTTCATAGATATTATCTAAACTAATATATTTTTGTAATAATTCCATAGCAGTCTTCTCCCCAATGCCTTTGACTCCTGGAATATTATCCGACGGATCGCCCTTCAAAGCTTTAAAATCAACAAATTGATTTACCTTCAATAAGTATTTGTCTTCAAAAGCTTTGATATCATATACTGTACTATTAGTAATTCCTTTTTTCAAAGTTCAAACATTAACTTTATCAGTTAACAACTGTAAAGTGTCTAAATCTCCAGTTACAACTATGATATTAATATCTTCATCTTTGAATTTCTCACATACTGTTCCAATCACATCATCAGCTTCAAACCCTTCCTTCTCTAATATCAAAACATTTAAACTTCTTAAAAAGTCTTTTACCATTGGAATTTGCTCATAAAAATTATCAGGATTTTTCTTCCTCTGAGCTTTGTATTC
>CAZUBO010000030.1:0-4152 GCA_964618955.1 uncultured Candidatus Saccharibacteria bacterium
TTAACAAAGCTATTGTCTTCATGGAATCTTGAAATCAATCAGGTATTACTTATGGAACATCAACAAACGTATATATCTCTCTTCCTGATTCAAGTTCAACTTGTAGTTCTTATTCATTACCAACTCTTCCTATTGGATACAATTATTACTGTAGTAATCCTACAACGTATAAGAATACTGATGGTACTGGCTGAATACCTATCAACTTTACGGTTGAAGGATCCAATAGATATCTATCAAGTTTACCTATTGATCCAGTCAATAATTCTTCTTTTTTTTATACCTACTATTCAGGAGGATCCTATGAATTAACTGCCATACTATCTAATCCCAATAAGAACTCCATTAATGATGAAGGAAGTCTTACATCAACCTTTGAGATTGGTAGTCCTAACCGAACATTTAATACTCCACTACAACGTGATAAAGGATTAACTGGGCTGTGAGATTTTAATGAAACTTCTGGTACTATAGCATATGATAAATCAGGGAATAGTAATAACGGAACATTTGGAAGTGCTCCGGCGAGAACTGTTTTAGCTAGTGGAGAGAAAGTTTTGTATTTTGATGGAGTAGACGATTTCGTTTCAGTTAAAAATTTATTACCAAATGGAGATCAATTTACAATTGCAACTTGAGTATATTGGGCAGATGTAACTTCAACAACTTATCCAGGCCCGATGGGTTATTGAGGGGGAGACTCTTCAACTGGTAATTATGCAATAATTGAATACAGCAGTGTTAGTAACGGCGTGGCATTTAGAGTTAGAAATGGAGTTGTGCCTTTAGAAGCGGCTACCAGTCCTAGATTTGCTTCGCAAATAAATAATTGATATTTTACTGTGGGAACATTTGATAAACCTTCGGCGAAATTATATATGAATGGCTCTTTATATGGCACTGCTACTTTAAATTATTCGGTAACTGTTTATGCTACAACAACTTATTATTTGGGTTATAATAGTTTTTCAAGATTTAAAGGAAATATAGATGGTTCTAGAATTTATAGTAGGGCTTTGTCAGCTGAAGAAATTGCTAAAATATATAATACAGAGAAAGGAAGATATGGTTTATAATCTAATTTTGACAAAGATTAGATTTAGGGTTTTAAATATTTAGCATTGAATTTTAGATAATTATTTGATAGAATAGAGGAAGCAAAGTAATTTAAAAAAAGCCGAAGTGGCGGAACTGGCAGACGCGTACGACTCAAAATCGTGTGAAGCAATTCATGTGGGTTCGACCCCCACCTTCGGCACAAAAATTAATAATACATTAAAAAGCAATAATGGATATATTAGAGTCAAATTCAGTGTTGAATTCAATTCAGCAAAATGATTTAAAAATTAAAAAACTAAGGATTAGTTTTAAAGTTTGAATGAAGAAATTCTTTGTAAAGAAGAATGTTGTTAGTTTGATTGTAATTTTTATAATTCTAATGACATTAACTCAAATGTCGATGACATTTGGCTATCGGATGGGAATGGTTGATAGCGTCAAAAAACAATCGCAAATGAATTTTTGATTAAGTCAAAATATTTTAGGATTGAAAAATACTAAATCCGAAAGTGATTGATATGTATTTTGGGATGTCTGGTCAAAATTAAAAAATGAATATGTTGATAACAAAGATATTACGGACGAAAAGTTAATTGAAAACGCAATTAGAGGAATAGTAAATACTACTAACGATCAGTTTTCTGAATTCATGACATACAAAGAATATCAAGAATTAAATGGAGAATTAGCTGGTAGTTTTGAAGGTATTGGAGCTGAGATTGGTAAGAAGAATGGTCAGATTGTTATCGTAGCTCCATTGAAGGATTCTCCAGCTCAAAAGGCAGGATTAAGATCTGGAGATATGATAGTTGACGTTGATGGCAAGACAATTGTAGATATGACTGCAACTGAAACAGTTAAATTAATTAGAGGTAAAGGAGGTACCAAAGTTAAGATTACAATTTATCGAGAATCAATAGCTGAGAAGAAGGTTTTTGAAATTACAAGATCAAAGATTAATATTCCTTCGTGTGAAGTTGAATTTATTAATGATAATATTGCGGTTTTGAGAGTATACAATTTCTATGATAATTTGGTTCCAGAATTCATGAAGTCATTAGAAGTTATAAAAGCTAAAAACCCAAGAGGAATTATTGTTGATTTAAGAAATAATCCAGGTGGATATTTAGATGCATATTTAGAGATGGGGAACAATTTCTTTAAGAAGGGCGATACTTTAGTATCAGAAGATTTTGGCGGTAAGAGAGAGGCTATTACTGAAGTAGCTAATATGAATGGATATTTTAGAGATAAAAAGATGGTTATCTTGATTAATGGTGGTACGGCATCAGCCGCTGAGATTTTGGCTGGAGCTTTACGAGACAATAACAAAGTTTTGATTGTTGGCGAGAAGTCTTTTGGTAAAGGGAGCGTACAAGAATTAATGCCTTTAAAGAATAACAATTTTTTGAAATTAACAATTGCTCATTGATTGACTCCTAAGGGAACAAGTATTTCTAAGAAGGGTATTGTTCCTGATATTGAAGTTAAATTGACTGATGCCCAGATCAATGATTTAGGAGCTTATAGTGGAATTAATTTAATTAAGGATTTACAATTAAAGAGAGCAGTTGAAGAATTAAATAAAATCATAAAATAGAAAAATGAAAGTCATTTTATTAAAAGAAATAAAAGGATACGGTAGGAAAGGAGATATTAAAGAAGCTAAGGATGGTTATGCTAAGAATTTTTTAATTAAAAATGGCTTAGCTAAGATTGCTGATAGTGTTGCAATAAATGATGCAATACTGACTAAAAAAAGCAAGGAGAATAAATTAGATAAAATACAAGACAGAATAAAACAAATGGAAAAGCAATTGAAGAGTTTAGAATTAACTATTCCTTTGAAGTTTTCCGAGAATGGTAAAGAAGCTTATGAATCTTTGAATAAAAAAGAAGTTATTGAAATATTAAAGAAATTTAAGATTGAATTAAGTGAAAATCAAGAAGTCGTTTTTGAAAAAGCGATCAAAGAAAAAGGAGCTAATACGATCCATATTAATTTAGGATATGGAGTAGTAGTTCCTTTAAAGATTGAGATTGTTGCTAAATAACATTGGCAACGGTTATCTTTTTTATTTTTCCTTGGAAAGTTGTTTTGTGTTTTTGAGAGAATTTTACAATACCATCTTTGGTAGCATAGATACAGTCATCACTGCCACGTTTGACATTCTTACCAGGATAGTAATTACTGCCTCGTTGTTTGGCTATGATTGATCCATTAGTAACTGGGTTGCCGTCATGAACTTTAACTCCTAGTCTTTTGGATTCTGATTCTCTGCCGTTGTGGGTAGATCCCCCAGCTTTTGTATGGGCCATATTAAGAATTTAAATATTTAAGTTATATGTGACATATTATATCAAAGTTTTGTGTATTTGTAAAGAGTTTGGGGTTATGACTAAAAGACAATATTTTATTGATTTTAATTGGGTTTTTGATATTTGGCTGTGGGGTAGTTACTGGGGGAAGGTTTTTGAGAAGATCGCCTATTGTGACAACTGGAGAAGTAGTAAATACGGCTGATTTGAAGACTAAGATGGAAGTTTTAAAGGTAAATACAGTTAAAATTACAACTACAACTACTTTAGATTTAGAGAAGATATTATCTAGTGGATTCTTAGCAAGTAAGAGGGGTAAGTACTATTATCCAGTAGGGTGTAAATTAGCCGATGGATTGAGTAAAGCTAATCTAATATATTTTGAAAGTGAAGAGAAGGCTATTGAAGCTGGGTTTATACGTCAAATTAAATGTGATTAAAAAACTTTAAATGCAAAAATTTAAAAAATCTTTCACCCTCGTAGAATTAATGATAGTAATAGCAATCTTAGCAATATTATCAGCTATTGTAATTTTTGCATTAAACCCAGCCAGACTCTTTGATAACTTTAGAGATAGTAGAAGAGTAACTGATATATCTAGTATTAACAAAGCTATTGTCTTCATGGAATCTTGAAATCAATCAGGTATTACTTATGGTACATCAACAAATGTATATATCTCTCTACCTGATTCAAGTTCAACTTGTTCAAGTTATGTATTACCAACTCTTCCTACTGGATACAATTATTACTGTAGTAGTCCTACAACGTAT
>CAZUBO010000031.1:0-4132 GCA_964618955.1 uncultured Candidatus Saccharibacteria bacterium
TTGATTTTGAAGATATTTTGAATAATCAAAAGATTTTTATTGTGAATTTAGCTAAAGGATTATTAGGAGAGACTAATAGCTATTTAATTGGTATGATTTTGGTTGGAAAATTAGCGGTATCAGCTTTTGCAAGAGCCAGTATGCCAGAAAATGAACGTAAGGATTTCTATTTGTATGTTGATGAGTTCCAGAATATTACAACTAAAACAATTCCTCAGATTCTAGCTGAAGCTAGAAAGTATAGATTATCTTTAATTATTGCTCATCAGTATGTAGCTCAAGTTAAGGAGGATATACGGGATGCAATCTTTGGTAATGTAGGATCTATGGTATCTTTTAGAGTTAGTAATGAAGATGGTGAAAAATTGAAAAAATATTTTTTGCCAGTATTTAATGAAACGGATTTAGTTTCGTTAGCAAACTACAATGCTTATGTAAGATTGATGATTGATGGTGAGCCAAGTAGAGCTTTTAATATATTAACTTTAAAACCAGAAGTTATTGATATCTCATACAAAGATGAAGTTATTGAAAGTTCTAATAGACTGTATTCGAAATTACGTACAGAAGTTGATGCTGAAATTATGGAACGATTTCAGAATAACAATCGAGAGATAGATCAGAAGGAAGAAGTTAGTGAAGTTAAAAAAGGAGTAGAAGAAGATAGTGAAGTTAAAGAAGAAGATGAAGAATTTGATGAAGAATTCTTAAATGAAATCTTGGCTTCTATGAGAGAAGAAGAGAATCAAAACAAAGATGAAGAAAAAGATGAAGAAACATCTAATAAAGAATAAGTTATCAATATGTTCAAAAAACTTTGAAATTTTGGTATATCAATTCTAAACTACTTTTTGAAATTTGAATTTGTTAGATTTGGTATTGTTGGATTTACTAATACTGTTTTAGATTATAGCGTTATGAATTGCTTGATGCTGGTTTTGAAAGTCAATCAAGGGATTGGTTTTAGTTTAATTAAATTGATTTCGATAACTTTAGCGGTTATTGAATCATATTATTTAAATAAATATTGAACTTTTAAAGTTAAAAAGACTAATACTCAGCAATTCACTCAGTTTATAACTTTGAGTATAATTACAATAGGAGTGAATGTTCTAATTGCAAGTTATCTAGTTGATAAGATTGATCTACCTTTAAATAAATATCTATGAGCTAATATTGCTTCGTTTATAGGGGCAATAGTAGCTATTGTAATTAGATATTTTGGATCGAGGATAATATTTAGAAAGAAAATTAAGAAGAATTAATATGCAAAAGAAAAGTTTTACATTAGTAGAATTAATGATAGTAATAGCAATCTTAGCAATATTATCAGCTATTGTAATTTTTGCATTAAACCCAGCCAGACTCTTTGATAACTTTAGAGATTCAAAGAGAATTACAGATATTACAGCAATTAATAAAGGCATCATTTTTTTAGAATCTTGAAACGCTAATGGAATTACTTATGGAACTTCGACTAATGTATATTTGTCTTTGCCAGATTCTAGCAGCACTTGTTCAAGCTATTCAGGATTGCCAACTTTAGCAACAGGCTATAGCTATTATTGTGTGACTTCTACAAGTTACAAGAATACTGATGGAACAGGATGGATTCCAATTAATTTTACAGTTGATGGAGCTAATAAATATTTATCTTCTTTACCGGTGGATCCGACAAATGATTCGACATATTTTTATTCATATTTTCCAGGAGGGAGTTATGAATTAAGGACTAAGTTAGCTAATGTTAACGATGCTACACAGAAGGACGATGGAATATCTCCATTTCATTTTGAAATTGGATCTCCAAATAGAATTTTTCATGTGCCAATTCCAGTAGCTTTATTAGTTAATGGAGATGCTACATTAGATAAGTTTAATTTTTCAGGAATGACTTCTATAGCGACAGATGATTATGTGTCTGCTCCTAAAAGCTTTAGGGCTGATAATTATCTTGCTGCCGTTAAAAGTGATACATATATTCCCATTGATATTAAAAGTACCTATAGAGTTTCTGGTTATTTTAAATCTGTTGGTTCGGGGGGGTTGAGTAGGCTTTTGTTTGGATTTGCGACTTATGATAAAGACTTTAATTTAATAAATTGTGGTACGGGACATCACAGAATTGCATCGGAAACTTATTTAACTCAACCTTTGACTAGTGGAGATACAATAGCTTATGTTAATAGCGTAACTGGTTGAGATAATTCGGGATCCGCTTCCTCAAAGAGAATGGCGGTCTATAATTACCAAAATTATCCAGCTTATACTTATACAATGAATGCATATTACTATACTTCTGTAAATACCTCTTCTAATTATATAACTTTAACATCGGCCTATTCAGGTGTTACTATTCCCTCAGGGACTAAGGTGGCAAATAGTTATGATTGTGGTTATATGTATGCGGCGGCTGGGGGGGGAACAGTGCCTAATACTTGAACATTCTTTACGGGTACAGTTTCTGGATTAGATATTTATGATCAGTCAGATAATAAATGACGTAATGGTACTAAATATATTAAAGCATTGTTTTATCTAAATTATACTAATGATGCTACGTATTCAATGCTTGTTGATGATGTGAAAATAGAATTTGTTAAATAGTTGATTTGCATAGAATTTTAAAATTTGATACAATTAATATATGAATTAATAGTTATAAAAACTTAATTATGTTGTATATATCAAGCGATCATAGAGGATTTGGGTTGAAAAAAAAGTTAATGGAATTTTTAAGTAATGCAAAAATTAAATTTAAAGATTTAGGAGCGTTTGAATACAGTCCAGATGATGATTTACCAGTTTTTGCTTCAAGCGTAGCCAAGAAGGTTTCGAAGAATAGCAAGAAAGATAAAGGTATTGTTATCTGTGGATCAGGAGTTGGTTCTTCGATTATCTGTAATAAATTCAAGAAGGTTAGAGCAGCACTATGTTTGACAGTGAATGTAGCTAAAGAAAGTAGAGAACATCATGATGCAAATGTTCTATGTTTAGCGGCGGATTTAACTGATCCTTCAGTAGCTTGAATGATAACTAAAAAATGGCTAACTAATCCGGCACCGTCACGATCTAGATATATTAATAGGGTGAAGATGCTAGATCAAATAGAAAAAGAAAATTTTAAATAAAATATATGGCTACAATAATTCCAGTGATAAATCCTAAAAATTTAAATGATTTTAAGAAGAAATTATCCCAATTGAAAGGATATGATGGTTTAATTCAAATTGATTTATCAGATGGGAAATTTACTCATTGGAAGAATTATGTAAATTTTTCAAAAATTAAAGATTTAAAAATATCTTTACCTTTTGAAATACATTTTATGTTTGAGAAGCCTGAGAAATACTTAGAAGACTTAATGTTTTTAAAGCCAAAGAGATTAATTTTACATGTTGAAGCTGTAAAAGATTTTGAAAAATGTTTTAAGGTGTGTAAAGATAATAACGTAGAATTGGCTTTGGCTATTTGTCCAGAGACACCAATCAATGTATTGTTTCCGTATTTGAAGAAGTTAAATATGGTTTTGATTTTAGCAGTAATACCAGGGCCATCAGGACAGACGATGCAACACTATGTTTTAGAAAATATTCCAATACTTAAGAAGAAGAATAAAAAAATCAAAATTGAGATGGATGGAGGATTGAATGAAAGAACATTAGATACAGCTATAACTTTTGGAGTTGATTACTTAGCTATTGGGTCAGCAATATTTGATAGCAAAAGACCAATGGACAAAATTGATTTTTTAAATCAAGAGATTCAAAACATTAAGAAAATTAAAAGAATGAAAAACTAATATGCAAAAAAAGAGTTTCACCCTCGTAGAATTAATGATAGTAATAGCAATCTTAGCAATATTATCAGCTATTGTAATTTTTGCATTAAACCCAGCCAGACTCTTTGATAACTTTAGAGATAGTAGAAGAGTAACTGATATATCTAGTATTAACAAAGCTATTGTCTTCATGGAATCTTGAAATCAATCAGGTATTACTTATGGTACATCAACAAACGTATATATCTCTCTTCCTGATTCAAGTTCAACTTGTTCAAGTTATTCATTACCAACTCTTCCTACTGGATACAATTATTACTGTAGTAGTCCTACAACGTATAAGAATACTGA
>CAZUBO010000032.1:0-4011 GCA_964618955.1 uncultured Candidatus Saccharibacteria bacterium
CAATCGGGGTTGCAAGAAAGCGTTTCTTTTGCTAAACTAGTACCGAATTTACTAAAGCGAAAAAATCATAATTAATTAATAAAAATTAAATAAAAGAAAATATATGGCTATTAAAATTACAAAGAAAGATAAGGAGTCAACATCAGCATTTTTGTACAGAGTAAGTCAAGTTATTCAAAAAAGCGGGGTTTTGATTGAGTCTAACAAACATCAAACTAAGACTAAGAAGAATAACGAATTAGGTAAGAAGTTATCAGCTTTGCATAAAGTCAAAGTACGTAAGGGAATCGAATACAAGAAAAAAATGGGTTTACCATTAAAATAACAATATGAAATTTGAATGTTTTGTTTTTGATGAGATTAATTCAAATCATAAAAAAACAATAAATAAAGTTGTTAACGAGATATTTGAAAGTAAAAGTTTTTTGAGTTTATTGAAGGAAAGAAAATTGAAAGATGTATCTTTTTCAATCGTGTTAGAAGATAATTTAGTTGCGAAGAAAGCTAATGCATATTGAAGAAGCAAAAATACAATTCCAGATATATTATCTTTTCCTTTTATGGAAAGTGAAGGAAGTAAAACAATTTTAGGAGACTTAATGATCACTCCTAAGAAATTAGAAAAAGATTACAAAGAATTGTTAGTTGGGTATCGAAAATTAATAATTCATGGATTATTACATTTGTTAGGATATGATCATATAAAGGACAGCGAATTTAAAAAAATGAGTCTAGCAGAAAGCAATATTTTGCAAGAATTAAATAATTATTAAAAGCATTATTTATGAAAAACGCCTTTTTGTCACTTGATATCGGAACCAATAATATCTATGCGGTCTTGTTCAAATGCGAACAAAAACCACAAATATTGTTTTCTATAAAAAGGCCTTCAAGTGGAATTAGAAAAGGCGCAATTCAAAATGTAAATGAAGTTGTTAATAACATTAGTTCGTTATTAGACGAGATAGAGCAAGCAACAGCTACCAACATTTCCCAGATTGTTATTGGGGTTGGTGGCGTTGGTATTAATATGAATAATAGTAGAGGTATAGCTTTGATTTCGGGGAGGAATAATTCCGTCGATAGAGAGACGATATTACGAGCCCAGAATTCTTCAAAAGCTTTGTTCTTACCGCCAGGAAGAGCAACATTACATGCCATTCCTCAGAAGTATATTATTGATGGAAATGAATTTGATGTTGAGCCTTTGAATATGACAGGAATAAGGTTAGAAGTTGAAAGTGCTATTATTGATATTGATATCATGATGATGAACCATGTCGCTCAAATTGGTGAGAGCGTAGGGATTAAAATACCAAATATTTTTGCTAGTCCTTTATCAGGATCTTATGCAACTGTAAGCAAAAAAGAAAAAGATTTAGGAGCGATTGGAATTGATTTAGGTGCTAGTACTACAACAGTTACAGTATTTGAAGAAGGTAAATTAATTTTTATGAAGGTTTTGCCAATTGGTTGTGGTAAGATTAGTGATGATATTTGTTTGTGATTACAAATACCACAGGACGATGGTGAGAAGATTAAAATTATTGCAGGGGACGCGTATCCAGATAAAGTAGAAGCCAAAGAGATTATTAATTTAAATGATTTTTGTCCTAATGAAGATCGAAGATTTAAAGCTAAAGATCTATCGGTAGTAGTATCTTCGAGATTAGAACAAATATTTGATTTGATCAATAAAGAATTAAAACAAATTAATAAGTATGCGAATTTACCAGGGGGAGCGATTATCTATGGTGGTGGATCTCAAACAAAGCATATAATCGATTTAGCGAAAGATTGTTTGAAGTTACCAGTTAGGATTGCTCAACCAGAATTTGGTGGGTTTATCAATGACGATCCAGGATTTGCAAATGCAATAGGAAATATCAAATTCTTCTTTGAAGATAAAAATGACAATGAAAATTGTAATGAATCAAAGGCCGGAGGATTTATTAGTAGAATTTTAAAAATGTTTGAAATCAAACTTTAATAAACAAATATTAATTTGAAATTATGGCAAACTCTAATGTAAACAATGAAAATGAAGATGATGTAATTCGTACATCTAATGTAACGAGCGCAAGGCCGAAAGTTAAGATAAAGATTATTGGTATTGGCGGAGCTGGTGGCAATATTCTAACTCGTATGTATAAGAAGAAAGCTGAAGGAGTTGATTTTGTAGCAGTAAATACTGATACTCAGGGTTTGCATTTTACTAAGGCAGATGAGAAAGTGAATATTGGATTAAACATTACTAGAGGTTTAGGAGCTGGTATGGATCCAGAGATTGGCAGACAAGCAGCTGAAGAGAGCGCTAAAGAAGTTAGCGAAATGTTAGGTAAGCCAGATTTGATTTTTATTGCTTCAGGCTTAGGCGGTGGTACTGGATCAGGAGCTGCTCCAGTAATTGCGAAAATTGCTAAAGAAACGGGAGCCATAGTAGTTGCAGTAGTTACAAAACCATTTTTCTTTGAAGGTCCAAAGAGAATGGAAATTGCAAATGAATCTTGAGAAAAACTTTATCAAAATATTGATTCCATGATTACAATTAATAATGATAGAATTTTTAATGTTATTGATAAGGATACACCAATACTAGATGCATTCAAACAAATTGATGAAATTTTGAAACAAGGTGTTCAAGGAATTTCTGACTTAATTAATTTTCCTGGACTAATCAATTTAGATTTTGCAAATTTGAGAACTATTTTAAAAAATTCCGGAGAATCAATTATTGGAATCGGAAAGGCGATTGGAAAAGATCGAGCTGTTAAAGCGGCAAAGATGGCAATTGAATCACCATTATTAGATTTATCAATTAATGGAGCTTCGCGTATATTATTTAATATTTCTGGACAGAATGATTTATCATTATCTGAAATTACCGAAGCAGCTAGAATTATTACTGATTCAGCTGCCAAAGATGCGAAGATTATATTCGGGGCATCATATGATAATGAATTGAAAAATGGCGAATTAAAGATTACAGTTATTGCTGGTGGCTTTGATAAAGAAGCTGAGCCAGAAAAATTAGTACCAACTGAACAATTTGTTTCATTTTTCAAAAAAGAAAATGATGATTTTTATAATCTAAATCAAAAATTACATGATGATGAAGAAGAAAATGTTGAAAGTAATAAAATCGAAATAACTAAAGAAGAAGATAATAATGATAAAGATGAGAAGGAAGAAAATACTGATATTGATGATATTGATATTCCACCATTTTTGAGAAAATTTAAGAAATTTAAATAGAAATTCTTAAAAAATACAAAATTTTGATTTTTTGAAAAAAAGCTTAAAAATATAGTAAAAGTCGACCTCTTTTGGGGGTTGACTTTTTTTGCGGATTCTATATAATATTCTTACCTCTAAAAAAAGGCGGGGTAGGTCAAAATTTAAAAAAATTTAAGAAAGCGTTATGAAAAAAATGAAGAAAAATAGCCAAGTTAAAGTAAAAAAAATCGTAAACAAGAAAAAAATATTGAAAGTTGAGAAAAAAATTGAGAAGAAAGAAGATAAAGAAGTAAAAATTAATGTTAAGAGTGTAGTTACTCGAGAAGGTTTGATGAATAAGTTTGATTTACAAAAGATTCGTAATGCTATTTTTAAAGCTTTTACTACTGCAAGCGAAGGAACTGAAGAATCAACTGAAAAAGTTTTAGAAAAAGTTATTTTTATTTTGAATAAAAGATTTAATAATGACGAATTGCCAACGATTGAGAATATTCAAGACATTGTTGAAGAGAGTTTGATGCTTTTAAATTATGTTGATACTGCTAAGAATTATATTTTGTATCGTGAGCAAAGAAGAAGAATTAGAGAAAGCAAAATTGCTACAGACGAAGCGGTGGATATTATTGATGAGTATTTGAGAGATTTGGATTGAGAGGTTAAAGAAAATAGTAACACAACTTATTCATTACAAAGTATGAATAATTATGTTGCTAATTATGTTGCTAAAAAATATTGATTAAATAAAATTTATACACCAGAAATACGAAAAGCAAG
>CAZUBO010000033.1:0-3997 GCA_964618955.1 uncultured Candidatus Saccharibacteria bacterium
ATTCGGAGGCAGCTCAGTACATAACATTCTGGCTGCCTATCAGTGCTGGTGCAGTATTATTTTTGGTGGCGTCTGAAAGCCTAACACAAAAAAATATACCGTTTTTTTTTTGGTATATTGATATAATACTATACTAACTTAGCGTATATATGTATCAAAAAAAAAACGGTATATTCTATCTGTTTGAAAGTTCACTAAGTCTTTGTAAGTATCTGACTCTATAGCTCTTAGTTATTTCTTTAGGCACAATCTGCCATTCATAAACACCTGCAGAATATTTTGTACCAGTCTTTTTAACTATAAAGTCTTCTTTTATTCTATAACGTTTTATTTTAATTGATGTACCTTTTGCCTTACCCTTTGCCTTACCCTTTGCCTTACCCTTAGCACGTCCTTTAAACTTTCCTTTACGTACATACTTACGGAACTTCTCTAACTGATGTGCAACTTCTATAAAACTATCTTTAAACATATCATCAGTTACTTCATTATGATTTAATTCATTAAAGCTTTGATTAATAAAGTAATTAAGGTTGTTGTTTATATTAAGTGTATGATACCTATTAATATCTTCATCCGATATAGCGATACCATAATTGGTTGATATATCATTCTTTATATCACCAAGTCTATCAGTATTGCCATAGACCTGGCCAAGCCCGTCTGCTATGCGGAATATAATTCCTTTATGGCCATTGTACTTGCTTAACCACTTCTCTTCGTACTTAATACCATTAAAGAATCCTAATTCACCATATTCTTTTAAATCAATATCTCTGAATTGTTCTATTGCGCCGCTTAATACATTACTGACATACTGATAGTCTTTATCCATCTTAAATTTAAGGCGATTAATAGCCCATAGTATTGCATTCTTGCATACACCACGTTCACCTTTTAATGCCAACTCTATTTGTCTATCATTAAGATTACCAACACGTTTAAATGATTTAACATACTTCAACACATCTGTTTTATTATAAGCACTATAAGAATAGATCTTGTTTATTACATCAGCATCTACAACATACTCATCACCTAATATCTTTTTAATCATTGCAGCAATATGACAACCAACAACATCTATATCTCTTACCAATATTAAACTACGTAAGTATCTTGGCATTAATTGAATAGGGTTGCCTCCTCTATTCTTATCATCTTCAATATTGTACATAACATCATAATGTGAAAACAATATCTGTAGAAGTGATTCTCCAAAGTAATCAAGATGAGTATAAAGTTCTACGTAAATATCAATTTGTTGTTCATCAAATTCTCTATCTGTTCTTGTTCTTAAGTATTCTAAAGTCTTATTCTTTAAATCATTATCAATCAAATAGTCAATAAACCTACTTAAGCCTTTATGCAATACATAATTTCTGTTTCTTTTTTCGGTAGAATAGTCAAAGAAAATAAAATCAACTTCATCTTCATCATAGAATTTTTGAAACAAACCTTCAAAATATTGCAGTATAACTTTGTAATACCCAATATGTTTTACTCTTTCGCCATCTCTTATAGGATTGCACCAATAATCTACTAATTCTATGAATCTATTTCTTAAATTCTTTTTGTTATTCTTATGTCTTGGGTCATATTTTGACAGACAATTATTAAATATTTCATATGTAAATCTTGATGCTCTTCCATCTAATAACCCATCATGTGATTTAAATTCAATGTCAGCATTTCTATAAACTTTCTTGAAATAATCAATGATTATCTCTTTTAATTGATCAAATGCTTTTAAATCAATATCTAATATCAAGTCAATATTCATAAAATCAAGATCAACCCTAAATCTATCTGTTTGTATTACATTCTCTGATAAACATTTAAATATTGCATAATAATAATCTTCTCCCTCTTCAACATCCTTATATTTTTCTTTGACAACATCAGGTACTTGTTTAAAACTGTTACCATCAACTAATATGTTTCCAATGCCTTTATTTAATGTTTTATACTTGTCAATACCCTGACCCATAGCACTTGTACCAACCCATCTATTATCCTGTGCTGATCTTTTTTCAAACAATAAGTTATTTTGTTCATTATGAAAGCTGTAGATGAAAGAATAATCATTTAAATTATCAATCATCAATTCTATTTTTTTAATGTTCTTTACATTATCCGAAATGATAATGTCATAATTTCCAAGATTCTCTTTTGTTAAATAATTGAACAACTTAACCTGATAAAAATTTATTTCAATTTTTTTACGTTTAAGACGCTGATCATATTCAATTTTATCATATTCAATGTTATTGCCTTTTAAATAAATCTCCAGAATGTCTGGAGTTGCAGTCATGAAAATAAGATTTTTAAAAGGTGTTAATTCTTCATCCTTTTTAAGACCCAAAATATCATCCAAATTCTTTATATCAAAGTTTCTATATTGAGAGAAGAAAATTGTATGTACTTCGTCGAGAATTAGAATATCATCTTTATTTTTTGTTTTGAAATAGAATTTATTACTAAGGCCTTCTGCATAGTTCTCATAGTTGATGTTATAGTTAATAAGTCGACCATTTTCATCAACATAATCCAATTCAGCCCGTTTTCTTCTAACAATCTCTTGTACAGGCTCTAAAATCCATATACGTTTATTAGTTAAGGAGATTAATTCTTGAACAAATTGAGTTGTCTTCCCAGAACCAGGCGGCCCGCATATTAATAGAGGCTTTTTATTTTTTTGATTTAACCAATCTCTTAAATTCACAATCCAAAAATTAAATCATTTTTAAACTCATCATCTCCATCATAAGTTTTGAGATTCATCTCATCTTCTATGTTATATTTTAAATAGTCCAAGGCCTTTTTAAAATTACCCCTGATTAATAATTTCGTTATTATTTCAAAAGCATTATGTAAGCCATGATCAATCCCATCACTAAATCCTGCATTATAATCCTCATCGCCAAATGAATTAATTTTATGTTTTATTTCTTCATTTGATTTTGCTTTTAATATGTCTGTTATTTTTTTAATTTCCTTAAATTCATTTTTTTCAAATAATCCTTTAACTCCCCCCAAATCATACACATAAATATCACACATCTCATATAAAAACCATAAATCTTTATCAACATATCCATAGCCAATAATAGTTTTACCCTGTCCTTTAGCATATCCAAGTTCACTATAAGAACCATATGATTTCATTGATTCTAGATTTATGATTAAAATATCACAAGTATCAATTTGTGAAATACATCTTTTAAAAATTTCAGATTGATTTAATGTACTACAATCACCACCAATACCATGAGCCATATTAGAATGTGAACATCCATGATCACATCCATAAATAAATGGACCACAATAGTAGAAATTTTTTGAAATTCTAAAAGGAGAAGGCCATTGATTTTGAGTATCTTGCGGATCTATACGTGTTGTAAAACAATGGAAAACCCTTTCTAAAAAATCCCTTCTCCAATCACCATATCTCTTAGTAAATCCTGTCACTTTCCCCGCCAAATAAATGCCATATTTTTTATTATTGTCAATTTTTAAGGTTCCTTTTATTTTAGGAATAAAACTTTTCTCATTATCATTATCATAATAAAAATCAAAATTTTCCTCATTATTATCATATTCCTTCCATTGAATGTTTGGATGAAAAAACTTTTCTAAATCATAATCATTCATAATTTTGCTTCATTAATTTTTTTTAAAATAATCTTACATTTGGTTTGTAAGGTCTCATCTCTTCCATCAATTGTTGTAATTTATAACATGAATTTAAAGTTCCATTACATTCCTCATTTAGTTCACGTAAACATTGAACCGCTTCATCTTTACTCTCTCTCGATTCAATAAATTTTAAATATTCATTGTTTTCTTTTATTTGGTCTTCATAATATTCACATTCCATTCTTAGATGGAATTTCTTTATTTCAAACTCATTATCACTAAGTTTTTTTAACTCATCCTCGATTTTTTGTATAGGTTTACCCTCTAGTTTCATTTTCTTATTTTTATTTTTTTACAA
>CAZUBO010000034.1:0-3818 GCA_964618955.1 uncultured Candidatus Saccharibacteria bacterium
ATTCAAACAATTACAAAACATTTTGTTTTTTGTCTTTGGCTCTAAATGAATTTCTAATCCAATGGTAGGTAGATATTGTTTTTTAATTTCTTCGTTTAACATATATAAAAATATTATCTTAAATATATAAATATTGTATCATAAACCAAAAATTAATTCAACTAAAATTTCTTCTAAAATACATAGAATCAAAACCGTAGTTTTGACCATAAAAATCACCTATAAGTTATCCACAGATATGCTTGACTTTTTGTATCTTTAGAGTATAATATACTTATGGATCGGGGAGTCCCCGGTCGGTAAAAGGTCCCGCAAGGGACTTTTTGCATTAAGGAAGAATTTTTAGACCAAAACCATCAGTCTTACCATCATTATTACAGTATATCTTATCTTTAATTACCATAAAAGGCACGTAAGGTTCTTCAGCGTTCAAAATATGACGAGCAATAGGATAAGCACATAAATCAGCAATTTGTAAGCCATTATTGTTATCTCTTTTTGCAACCATAGAAAAACTACCAATTCTTGATTTTAATCTTCCAGGAGAAACGTGAAAGGTACCACGATCTATTGTTTCATTATAATAAGCAATTAGCCTATTATCTTCTTTTCTGCCACGTTTTTCTATTACAATAGAAACTTGTGATAAATCGTTCATTTTATCAGTACAAAAAACCAATCTTTCCAAAATATAAGATAAACAAATAGTATAAGGATTATCCGCTATTTTACCATATTTTTCAATGTATTTTTGTTTATCAACTATAACAGAAATTATAGTAAATTTTGTATCTGCTATAATTTTATTTAATCTTTCATAAAATCTCTTTTTAATATCTAAATCAAATAATATTTGGAAAGAACCTTCGCATTTTCTAATCTCTCTAGAGTGTAAAATAACTTGATTAGAACCAAAAAACTCAATTTTTAATTTATCAATTTCTTCCAACATTTTTTCATAATCTTTATTACAAAACAAACAGCCCGCCAAAATAAAAATTGGGAAATTATTATCAACAAAATTTAATCCATGATCGCCAGTTTCATCCAAAAAGAAATGGTATACATTATCAGAATTCATTATTAAAATTTATAAAATAAAATATTTAAATATATAAATATTGTACCACAATCCAAAAATTAATTCAACTAAAAAACCAACTAATAGAATTAGTTGGTTTTTAATTAATTTAGATAACTTCGATTCCCATACTTCTAGCAGAACCTTCAACGATCTTCATAGCAGCTTCTAAATCATTAGCATTCAAATCAGGCATCTTACGTTGAGCAATCTCCTTTACTTGCTCTTTAGTAATCTTTCCAACTTTCTTAACTAAAGGATTAGCCGCTCCTTTTTGAACATTTGCAGCTTTCAAAATCAAACCAGCAACTGGTGGTTCTTTAAAAGTTAAAGAAAAAGTTCTATCTTCGTATACAGTAATTTCTACTGGAATAATATCACCCTTCTTATCTTGAGTTTGTGCATTAAAACTTGAACAGAATTCTTGAATATTCACACCGTGTTGTCCTAATGCTGGACCAACTGGAGGAGCTGGATTAGCAGCACCAGCAGCAATTTCTAATTTAATTTGTGCTTTTACTTTCTTCGTTGCCATAGTATTTTTTTAATTTCTTTATTAAGCTAATTTTGCTATCTGTAGAAAATCAACATCGATTGGTGTCTCTCTGCCGAACACTCCAACAGATACCTTTATACGACCTTTCTCAGAATCAATCTCTTCGACAATCCCTTCAAAATCTTTGAAAGGCCCATCAACGATTTTAATTCTTTCTTTAATTTCAAAATTAATTTTGTAATGAGGTTCATTCCCGCCAATTCGTTGAAAAATAATATTCATCTCGCCTTGATCTACTGGTAATGGTGTTGTTCCAGCTCCGATAAAACCAGTTACATGCGGAGTATTACGTACCACATATCACGAAGTATCATCTACCGTCATCTCAACAAATACATACCCTGGAAAAATCTTCTCTTCTACTGTAGTTCTCTTATTGGCTTTCATTTTAATTTTCTTTTCCATTGGCACCAAAACATCAAAAACTTTATCAGACAAATCAAATGCCTCAATTCTTGATTTTAAATTCTTAGCAACCGCTTCCTCATATCCTGGAGAAGTATGTAAGACGTATCAATTTTTTCCTAAATCTAATTCTTGACGTGCCATAAATATTATTTAATAATAATTTTCTTAAGAAGTTCTACCAAACCAAAATCCATTCCAGTTAGCAAAATTGCATAAAAAACTGAAATAACAATAACTGCTCAAGTAAGCATCTTGGCTTCTTTCTTTGTTGGTCAATGAACTTTCTTTAATTCTAAAAATGATTCTGAAAAAACATTCTTAATCTTTTTAAAAATTCCCATATTCTGGTTTTTAATTTATATTTGTTATTATATCATAAAATATTATAAAATGCAAGATAAACCCCTATTTACTAACTTTTAGTAATTCTACCTCAAAAATCAAGTCCGAATTAGGAGGAATAATACCTAAATCCTGTGATCCATAGGCTAAAGCCGAAGGAATCTCTAATCTTCGAATTTCTCCAACTTTCATACCCAAAACTCCCTTATCTCAACCATCAATTACTTCATGAGTTCCCAAAGTAAATTCCAATGGCTTGTTACGATCCAAACTTGAATCAAATTTAGTTCCATCTACCAATCAACCAGTGTAATTCACTGTTACTTTGATACCATTAGTAGCTTCCTGACCCGTACCAGCTTTAAGTATCGTAGTCTTAACTTCATTAGTCATAACTTCTTGTTTAGTAGTTTTATTATTTTTAAAATATACAAAAGCAATAACAATTGCTAATATGATAACTGCGAACAAAACCGCTGAAATTATTTTTTTCATTTTAAATTAATTAATATTTATTAATACTATTATCTTAACAAATTTATTAAATTAATTCAAGCTTAATTCTTAAAATACAACTTATCGAACTTATATCAATCAAAATTCCAAGGATCAGTCTTCTTACCAACTGGAGCAATATTCTGATGTCCAATAATATACTTTATTTCATATTTAGATTCAATATATTTAATTAACTTAATCAACGTATTATATTGTGCTTCATTAGCTTCTTCTTTATCAGTCTGAATTATTTCAATCCCTATTGAAAACTTGTTTACGCTCTTTCTCCCATCCGGCATCTGGCTAACTCCTGCATGTCACGCTAGATCATTATCATCAACCATTCTATAAACTTCTCCTGCCCTAGATATCACATAATGTGGACTCACATCATAAATAGCTAATTCATACATAACTCCATCAACATCATAAGGATTCATTCCTAAAGCATCATAGATTGAATGAACTACAACTGTATCAATATTTCTTTTTTCAAAAATCTTATCATGCCCAAAAGGAACCAATTTTGTAATTATCTTTGATTCAAATTCTTTATTAGCTTTGTATTCCAAAACTAAATCATTAATCAATACTACTGCTCTATCAATATCTTTTTGTATTTTGATTAACTTCTTCAATTCTTCCTTAGCAACTTTATCTTCATTCCTCTTAGCCAAAGCCAATTTATCAGTCGCTAATCCCAAAAACATAAAAACCAATATCATAACCAAAAATCACTTGAATTTCTTCATATTTCATATTTAATTCTTATGGCCCTACTTTACCATATTTGTTTTCATTTTTCAAATCACCCAAATATATTTGACTTTTACCCCTATTTGTTATAATATTAAATCATTAGGGGCATAGTTCAATGGTAGAGCAACGGTCTCCAAAACCGTGGATCCCCGTTCGAGTCGAGGTGCCCCTGCA
>CAZUBO010000035.1:0-3403 GCA_964618955.1 uncultured Candidatus Saccharibacteria bacterium
TTTTGCATTGTATCAATTTAATTCTTGTATTTTTTAACTAATTCTTTTAAAATAATTTTGGCAATGTTTAATCCAGCTTCTTTCTTAGCAAACTTCTCACAACCTTGCTTCATCATCTCAATCTTATCTGGATTATCCAAAATTCCATCAATAGTATCTAACAACAAATTTGGTTTTAAATTAGATTGTTCTAATACTAAACATGCCTTGTTCTGACTAAAATTAAAAGCATTAACACTTTGATGATCTCTACTAGCTCAAGGCAATGGAATCATAATTGAAGGTTTTTTAAAAGCTGCAATTTCAAATACACTACCTGATCCAGCTCTAGAGATTATCAAATCACTACATACCATAGCATATCCTAAAGATTCCAAACTTAAAACATTTGTATGATTTAGCATTGGTATTAGATGATATCTCTTTTCACATTCGCTATCTTTAATTAATTCTCGAAAGATAACGGAAACTTCTTTTTTAGTATCTTCAAAATTATTAATTCCTACTTGGTGTATGATCTCATACTTCTGTAATGCTTCAGGTAGCATATCCAAAATCAAATTGTTTATAGCCTGAGCTCCTTGTGACCCTCCTAGAATTAACAAAGTTTTGAATTGACTATTCAATCCAATCTTTTCTTTTAAACTATCAGTATTCTCTTGGTTATCAGCTACAACTAGCAAACTATCATCTATTGGATTACCGACTAATTCAATATTTGAATTCCTCATATACTTTCTACTATCTTCAAAAGAGATAAAGACAATCTTAGCAAATTTTGAAAATATCTGATTAGTAAATCCTGGTATTGAATCCGACTCATGAATGAATATTGGAATTCTAAAGATAATTCCAATAATCAAAACTAAACTTGAAGCAAATCCACCTTTAGCGAAAATTGCATCCGGCATCATTACCAAAACTTTAAAATATGCCAAAATCAATGATCAAAAATTAATAAAAACATTCAAAAAATTCTTAAAAATATTTGAATCTTTCTTTTGAATATTCAAAGGAAATACCTTAATCTCTTCATTCTTAATCAAATCTAATGTAAAGTCATTACTACCAATGTAGTAATATTCCATATCAATACCTTGCTTATCAAAATCAGGAATAAACTTTTGCATTTCTTTCAATACTGAAACCAGAGGATACACATGTCCTCCTGATCCTCCTCCAGTAAACAAAATTCTTAAAGTTGTATTTGGTTTTAATATTTTCATATCTATGTTTTATTTATAATATTATAGAATACTCCCAAACTTGCCATAGTTATGGCATAACTCGTACCCCCATAACTAATTAACGGTAAAGGTAACCCAGTAATCGGCATTTGATTAAAGCTCATACACATAATATGGTATAGAGCTTGAACAGTAATTCAAGTTATGGTTCCAATAACAAATAATGACGAAAAGGAATCACCACAATGACTAGCAACATAAAATCCTAAGAACCATAAAGAGAAATACAAAGCTAATATTATAGCCGTACCTACAAAACCAAACTCTTCAGCAATAACTGCATAGATAGAATCGGTATAGCTCTGAGGTAAGTAATTATATTTCTGTCTTGATTGGCCAAAGCCAACTCCAATAACTCCACCTCTAACAATACCAATGATTGATTGTCTTCTTTGATAATCATCTTTATTTGTAATTCTCTCTTTACGATATTTACCACCCATTAAAATAGCAATAGCAACTAATAGTATGGCTAATACTGCTATCGGCATTATCATCTTCATTGATAATTTTGAAACAAAAGCCATAGCTCCAACAGCAATTAAAATTAAAACAATAATTGAAGTTGCTGGTTGTTTGTAAATCAATACTATAGCCGGCATCATTCATAACCCTAAAGGTATTATTGTTTTACTTCAACTATTCAAATCATTAACTGATCTCTTGCTTAAAAAATCAGCTACAAACAAAATTAAAGTAAACTTCAATAATTCTGAAGGTTGAAAAGAAAATCCCAAAATCTTCACCCATCTATTCGCCGTTAAGTTTTCACCCTTTGAAGTAAATGTTGGAATAAAAACCATTCCTAATAATATTGTATTAAAAATCAAAAACAAAAATGAAAATTTTCTTAAAAAATTCAAATTGATTTTTGATAATATAAAAAATGCAATAGTTCCTAAAACTAATCCTTTAACAAATTGATCTTTGACAAAAAAGAATGGATCTCCATGTTTGTCTCTGCCAATAACATTTGAAGCACTAGTCAGACATCAAAACCCTGATATTATCAAAATCACTAATAATCAACTAAATAATTTTTTAATATTATTTTTCATAATTTTAAATATTATTTAATTTATCAACTACATTATTAATATTCTTCTCACTTCCATGGGTAATTCTATCTACTAAACCATTGAATTCGTCTTCTGAATAAAAGAAAATACTAATCTCCCCCTTCTCTCCTTTTCTTTTAATCATAACTTTGGCATCAAACAAACTTTCTAATTTTTCACGTAATTCTAAGTCTTGAGGAGAGAAAGAATCTCCCAATCTCTTCCTACCAGTTGATCCCGTCTTGATATTTTGCTTTTCTAAGAATTGTCTAGCGATCATCTCAGCTTCTCTACTGCTCAATTGCTTTGACAAAACTTCCCCTAATAAAGCTCTTTGTTTTTCCATATTTGGCAACAATAACAACGCCCTAGCATGGGATTCATTGATCTTATTCTCGTCCAGCGCCTTCTGGGCCTCAAATGGTAATTGGAGCAATCTAAGGGCATTTGCGACCGCTTCACGGCTCTTTCCAACCCTTCGGCCTACCATTTCCTGGGTATAGCCAAATTCATTGACTAACTGCCCATAAGCTCTAGCCTTCATTATTGGACTCAAGTCTTCTCTTTGAACATTCTCAACCAAAGCAACTTCTAATTCTAAACATTTGCTATCAAAAGTTTTTATCAATGTTGGTACAGTCTTTAGTCCTGCAACTCTTGAAGCTCTTAATCTTCGTTCCCCAGCAATTAATTGATATTCAACATTAATTCCATCAGGTTGATCTTTTTCAATTCTCTTTACAATCAAAGGTTCTAAAACTCCATACTCTCTTATTGAACTTGCTAATTCTTGAATTGCTTCTTCCGAGAATTCTCTTCGAGGTTGATATGGATTAGGAACTATTTTATTTGTCTCAATTTGATAAATTCTTGCACTATCAATTTCATTCAAAAATGATTCTTCTTTCTTTTCAATTGGCTCAATCACTTCTTCAATTTTGTTCTCAATTATTGGTTCAGAATTTACAACTTCTGGAATACTAACTACTGGTTCAACTACTGGACTAACTTCATTAGAAGTTTGTACTACTTTAAAATTATTATCCACATTATCATTATTAAAACTAATCATCTTAGATAGATCAATTCCACTATCTA
>CAZUBO010000036.1:0-3210 GCA_964618955.1 uncultured Candidatus Saccharibacteria bacterium
GGTGATTGACCGACTGTGCGTGCGGATGTAAAGTATTTAATTCAACCTATATAGCACGAAAAATACTGGTTAATAGTGAATTGTTTAGTCAAGTAGAAGAACAATATACTCTAATTCGAGAAAACCTTGAAGATGATGGATTTAAGTTAGTTGAACTTCATCGCATTAACAACATAGAAGATAGAGAGAGATACTTTTCAAAATGCTTGATAAACAAAATTTTTGCAAATGTTAGCTCTGATGGTTATGTATATGCTTGTAACTATCATCCTGCAATTAAAGGTGTGCAGTTTGGAAATGTTACAGAGGATTCATTTGAGTCAATTTGGGAAAAATCAAACAAAGATTTCGATATTAGCAAATGCCCTCGAACTTGTGATCCTTTTAAAAATAGAGCCAATAATATGCTAACAAGCTATTTTGAAAACGACGGGTATAAAACAGCCGTGGATGAATATTTGGAAAGTCATGAATAAGCTACCGTCAAGAGTAAAAGATTTTGTCGGTGAAGTTACTCTTGATAAAGAAAAGTATATTGTGACGACTGTTGATCATATCAGGAGTCCTGAAGTAATTAAACAAATTCAAAATTATTGTAATGAAAAAGAGTTGGCTCCAAAAGTGTTTTATGCTAATAGAAATTTTATGGTACAAGAATATATTGTGTCAGAAAAGTTACCACTCCCTATGAGCTGTTTTTCTACATTTGGCTGGTATATAGCAATGCTTCATAAAGAGTTGAGGGGTATTCAAGTAAATCCAGAGGTACTTCGGTCAATGAACCTTTTTGAATTAGAATATTCAAAAAGATATTTAGAAAAGTTATTCAATAATCGAGATGCTCAAACTATGCTTTCTATCTTAGATAAATTCATGGCAATAATGAACAAAGTAGGTATTTCTAAGTTCGAAACGTCACTAATACATGGAGATTTAAACTCATCTAATATTATTTATTCAAAACAGCGCCTTAACTTTATTGATTTCGATAATTGCACCTATTTTCCACAATCTTATGAAGTATTAAGGTTTTTTTTCCAGTATTTCGACTTTCAAGAAGCTGATAGTTCAATATTTAATTACTTTGAAGAATTTATTGTAAGTTACAACTCTATTAATAAACTAACAAATGTTGAATGGGAAAGTGCTCTTACGTTTTATTTAAAAGTTTTAGTAACGGATATTTCAATGGTAGAAGATAAAAATTTTTTTCAAGCTAGGGCTTTACGTGCTCAGTTCATTGCAGATAATTTCAAAAGACTAAAAAATTGTATAAACATATCAATCATGAAGGAGAAAAACTAATGAGGGCAAAATATAACACACTGATTATTCCTTATTATATTTCTGAGGTACCATTATATTGTGTTTTAAAAAGAGAAGATATGAAAATTTGGCAATTTGTCGCAGGAGGTGGAGAAGGAGACGAAATACCCAAATTAGGGGCGAGCAGAGAGCTATGCGAAGAAATAGGTGTTTGTGAAATAGATATTAATTTAATGGAGAGTTTAGATACTATTGGGTCAGTTCCTAGTAATTTGTTTGAAGTTTTTAGAGAGTCTTGGAAAGAGGGACTATATGTAATTCCAGTTTATACGTATGCATATAAAATGACTCAGACTGACATAGAATTATCTGAAGAGCATTTGGACTATAAATGGGTGACCTATAATCAAGCGATGGAGTTGCTCCACTTTGATTTAGATAAAACGGCCCTGTGGGAATTAGAAATGCGGATAAAAAACAACAAATAATACGTGATTTGGAAGCGAGAAGTAATGAAAATGAATTGTTCTGAAAATGATAAAATTTTTGAAAAGCTATTGAATCATGAAATTAGCATAGCCGTGGTCGGAATTGGGTATGTTGGCTATCCTTTGGTACAGTTATTATCACAGAAATTTAAGGTGATAGCTTATGATATAGATGAAGAAAGAGTTTCACAGTTGAAAGTTGACAATGCATATGTCACCGAATTTGTCAGATTTAATACAAGCAACAAGTTCTGTTGCTAGGTGCATTGATAAAGGTAACATTATTATTTACGAGTCCACAGTAGCACCGGGTACTACTGAAGGATTGTGTAAAGAAAACTTAGAAAAATTGTCAGGGCTAATTTGTGATGAGGATTTTTTCTTAGCTTATTCTCCAGAAAGAGTTAGTCCAGGGGTAGATCGAGCTACTATAAAACAAATTGATAAAGTGGTCTCTGCTTCAACTGAAGAAACTCTATGTTTAGTTTCTAAAATTTATCAGGAAATAATAGAGAGCAGAGTAATAGAAGTGTCTTCTATAAAGATTGCTGAAGCAGCAAAAATGGTAGAGAACATACAAAGAGATGTAAACATTGCTCTAATGAATGAATTATCTACTATATTTTTCAACACAGAAATAGATTTTAGAGAGGTCTTAGATGCTGCATCAACTAAATGGAATTTTATGAATGTGAGGCCTGGATTCGTTGGAGGACACTGCATTGGGGTGGATCCATACTATTTTATTGACTACACGAAAAGAAGAAATATGAATGCGAAATTGATTGAATTATCAAGAGTTATTAATGAATCTGAAGTGGCGTTTGTTTCTAATTTGGTTAACGAATTTGTGAATAAGCATGACAATCAAAAGACTCGCATCGGGATATTCGGTATTTCTTACAAAGAAAATGTAGGAGATATTAGAAACAGCAAAATGATTGATTTATGTAATCATGTGTTAAAAAGCAATACTTTTGATATCTCAATAGTTGATTTTGATGTTCCAATAGGAAAATGTTCTAAGGAAATTGAAAAGCATAGAATATTTGAATTATCGAATGAAATATTTGACATTATTGTTATCGGAAATGATCATGATTCATTTGGAAAAATAGAGAAAAAGTGGAGTAGTATGGTCCATCCAAATTCTAGAATAATTGATTTAACAGGTAAATTTGAGCATCTTTTTTCACTAGATACTGAGTACTATCATTTATAAGAAGGAGGGCATAATGCTTAGTAAAAATTTTGAACAGGTAAAATATGCTTTTTTTGATGTAGATGGGACAATTTTGAATGAAAATTTAGAAGTACCTAAAGAGCTATTGAATTGTATAAGTGAACTAAAAAAGAATAACGTTATTTCAATTATTTGTACAGGTAGAAGTCTCCCATCAATGAAAGAGTTGTGGGATAAGTGGTCATTGGGAGAAGTTTTTTATCATAAATTTAT
>CAZUBO010000037.1:0-3018 GCA_964618955.1 uncultured Candidatus Saccharibacteria bacterium
TTAGTAAATTCGGTACTAGTTTAGCAAAAGAAACGCTTTCTTGCAACCCCGATTGAAAGTCGCGAATTATGACTTCCCCACGCATAACTTCCTCCTGCCCAATAACTAAAATACAATTCACTCTCTCTTTTTCAGCCATAGTAATTTGAGTTCTTAAACTATCCTTACTCAAATTAGTTTTAATATGAATATTCTCTTTTCTCAAATCTTCAATAATCTCGAAAGCCTTTCTTTTGGCCGTATCTCCAATTTGTACCAAAAATACTGAGAATTCCTTTTCTTCCTTAGCCACTTTGTAATCTCGTAATGACTTAAATAATGCATTCACATCAATACTTAATCCAACTCCTGATCTACCATTATTACTTATCGTCTTCATCAGATCATCGTGTCTAAAACCAAATCCTAAATTACGTTTCTTATCATTTTCTAAATAATTAATTTTAAAAACGATTTTGTTTTCAAACGCATTGATATTTCATAATTTAGTATTTATCTCATAAGGTATTTTCAAGAATTCCAAATACTCAATTAAAGTTGCGAAATGATTCTTGCATTCACTACATCAGAATTCATCAAACTTAGTTAAACTGGAACGCAATGCTTTGCATTTCTCTTCTTCGCAAGTTAGTATCTCTCAGATATTTTCTTTTATAGCTTTTTTACACTTAGCACATAATTTTGTTTTTCTCTCTTTGTAATATTTCTTAATCTCTTTGATATATAGTTCTCTACATTGTTCGCATCCAATATTATTCAATTCAAAGCTAACTCCTTCAAGTTTAAATTCGTCTAGCAACTTCTTTACAGAATTTATCATCTCCACTTCTACTATTGGACTTTGATCCCCAATAACTTCCAAACTCAATTGATGGAATTGACTAAAAGGCATCTCACTCTTATCCCAGAATACTTGTCCTAAAGAATACAACTTTACTGGTTGATTTTGATTTTGCATTTTATTCTCAAAGTAGCTTCTAATCATACCTGACATTAATTCTGGACGCAATATCATAGACTTCTCTCCAGTTTTCTCAACAAAATAGAATTGCTTCTTATTCTCACTCTCATGTTTTAGCATTCCCCCCAAAATCAATTCGGAATATTCTAATATTGGAGTCTCAATCTTAGAATACTGATAAAATTCTAAAAACTTTTCAATTTTGTTTTCTAAAGTTTTTCATAATTTTAAATTATGGCCAAAAATATCTTTGGTTTTATTCACCGTCTTTAAAACAATATTTTTGTTTGTTTTGTTTGTCCTTTTAGATTCATTCTTGTGATTCAACTTCTCTTTGATATCAACGAATCTAATTCCTTTTTTTGCCATAAATATTTTTTAAAATTTTGAATTAATAATTTGGAACAAAAAATGCTTTGGCTTTATTCACTGGTGCTAATCGCAACCATACCTTCCCGACAATCTTATCAGCTCTCAAACTTCCCCATTCTCTAGAGTCATATGAAGCTTCTCGATTATCTCCCATAACAAAATATTCACCAGTGTTTAATTTGATTTGAATATTCCCTGGAGTATTATTCGTTCCTACTAAATACTTTTCTTTTATAGTTCAACCATTGGTATGATCGCTATTAAAAACCATAACTTCGCCATTACTAACTTTTACAGTCTCGCCTGGCATACCAATAATTCTTTTGATGTAAAAACTCTTAGGATCTAATGGTGCTTTAAAAACAATAATATCACCTCTCTTTGGTTCCGAAACTCGAAAACTTAATTTATCAATTATCAAATAATCACCATCTTCAAAATTTGGTTCCATACTTTGGCCTCTAACAAAGAATGGTGTAATCAAATACATTCTTATAGGAATAACTATTAAAAGCGCTATAGCTATTACCTCAATTAACTCTAATAAATACCCTTTAATATTTTTCATTATGATTAATTTAATAAATGTTTAGTAATTGTATTATACCAAAAAATACAACAAAAAGCAAGTATATTTAAGACAAATTCACCTCTAATATACTTGCTTTTTAAGACATTTTTAAAGTTATTTATAAGCCAAATTCACCTTTTGTAGAAGTATAATGTTGAGAAATTTCTTCAGCGCTCAACCCCCTATTATATATTCTTACTTCATCAAGAAAACCGTCAGTAATTTTATAAGTACCACTTGCGGGACTATATGAGCCAATATATTTAGCTCTATTGGTTGACGGAAATATTGGTGACCCAGAAATATTTTGAGTAGTTCCAAATTGAATACCATTTCTATAAAACTTTAATGTTTTATTAGTGTAATCACAAACTGTCACAATATGAATTCATTGATTATCCAGATTTTGAAAGAAATTAGATTCCCCAAAGCTATAAAAATCAACGCCAGTACCAATTTGATATACTATACTGTTGGAATTAACTACTCTATATGTTCAAATATAGCCAACTGTACCGCTTTGAGTAGCCTCGCTAATTATTGATTGATATGCCCCGACATTTATTACACTCTTCATCCACGCCTCTATCGTCAGTATCCCCGTATTAGGTATCGCAAAACTCGGAGTTGAGATATAGTCTGTTCCTGAAGCATCATAGTACATAGCTTTGTTAGTACCAATAGTAGTTTGTCTTTCAGGTCCAGAAAGAGTTCCAGTAAGTCCATTACCAGAGTAGTCAAGAGCAGAGCCTGTTGCTTCATCAAATTTTCAAAAGGCAATAAGATTCTTATCACGTTGTAGTGGAGTATTAAAGGTTCGGTTAGGACTACCAATCTCAAAGGTAGATGTAAGACTTCCTTCATCATTAATGGAGTTCTTATTGGGATTAGAAAGGATGGCAGTTAATTCATAGGATCCTCCTGAATAGTAGGTATAGAAGAAAGAATTGTTATTGACTGGATCAATAGGAAGACTTGATAGATATCTATTGGATCCTTCAACCGTAAAGTTGATAGGTATTCAGCCAGTACCATCAGTATTCTTATACGTTGTAGGATTACTACAGTAATAATTGTATCCAGTAGGAAGAGTTGGTAATGAATATGTTGAACA
>CAZUBO010000038.1:0-2788 GCA_964618955.1 uncultured Candidatus Saccharibacteria bacterium
AGAAAATGACGTAATCGAAACGGCAAAGCCTTTGGACAGCCTGATCCAATTCTATCAGCTTCCCTCAATTGAGCTAATTCTGATATATTTTCTTTTTGAACACTAGTAATTAAATATCTAATTGAAGAATCGGTATTTACTTCTGGGTCATAATAGAATTGATGATGTCTAACTAATAGAACTACCTTATCCATAATATAGTTTGGAAATTTCAATCTCTCTAATATCTTTTTAGTAATTTTCGCACTTTCCATCTCATGATTATAGAAAGTAGAGAATTTACCATTCCCTCTTTTGACTTTTGGCTTTCCAATATCATGGAACAAAGCTGCTAACCTAACTTCCAAGCTAAAATCATTCTTAACTGCATAATCTAATGATCTAACTAAATGTTCATATACTGTATAAACATGGTGCATATTCTGACCAACACCAATACAACTTACCAATTCTGGTAATATATATTCTAATATCTTACAAGCTTCTAATTCTTGAATTCCGTTTACTGCATTCTCGGACATTATCATCTTAATAAATTCATCCCTTATTCTTTCACTGGAAACAAATTTAATATTTTTAGCTAATTTTTTCAAAGCTTCAAAAGTCTTTTTTTCAATCTGAAAATTCAATTGAGTTCCAAATCTTATTGCTCTTAACATTCTTAAAGCATCTTCATTGAATCTATCTTCTGGATCTCTAACCGCTCTAATTAACTTTTTATTTAAATCATTTACTCCATCATACAAATCAATAATTACCCCCTCAACATTAACTTTAGTTTTTAAAACTTTGGATTTCAAAATTTCAAAAGCCATCGCGTTTATTGTAAAATCGCGACGCATTAAATCATCTTTCAAATTATCAGCAAATTTAATATTCTCGGGATGCCTTTTATCCAAATAATTACTTTCTAATCTATAAGTCGTAACTTCTACAATCTTCAAATTGTTTTCACTACTTCCAGTGATAATCCCAACAGTTCCAAAATTATTTTCATAAATACTCTTATCAAATAACTTTCGAATTTCTTCCGGTTTAGCACTCGTTGTAATATCTCAGTCATTAATCGATCTATCCAAAATCAAATCACGCAAACACCCACCAACGATATAGGCTTCATATCCGTTAGTCTTCAACTTCTCTATTATGTCAAAAACAACCTTTGGTAATGCTAATTTAATTGTTTTTGATTCTTTATTCATAAAAAATATTTTAATCCTAAAAGATCAAAACTATTTTTGATCTTCTTTTTCTTTTAAGAATTTTTCAAAAGACTTGTAATACTTATCTTCATCAGCAAAAGGAGCTGAGAATTCTTCGTTAACTACAATCTCGTCACTATCAACTGACGCCTTATCATCGTCATCATCTTCAGTACCTATTGTCATTTCACCATCATCTTCGTCATCAGCGTCTTCACTTTCTTTTTTCAACTTCTTTAATTGGGTTTTGACATCTGTCAAATCATCCCCACTAATATCACCGACAATTTCGATATTATCAATACCGTCATCTTGTATTTTTTTAGCCATGATACATTTTTAAATTTTAATTAAGATTTTTTCTCTAAATGACATATACTAGCTATACATATCGCCAAAGCATCTGCCGCATCATCTGGTTTAGGAATTACTTCTAAATTAAAATAGTTCTTAACCAATTGCTGTATTTGCTTTTTCTCAGCTCTACCATAACCAGTCATGTATTGTTTTACTTGTAATGGTGTTAATTCCAAAATTTTCACTTTATTTCTTTTGGTAGCTAACAATACCACCCCTCGAGCTTCACTAATCTTCATAACAGTTTTAGCATTCTTAAAGAAAAACAATTCTTCAATTCCTAATAGGTTTGGTTTGTATTGTTTTAATAACTTATCCAAATTCTTAAAAATCTTCTCTAGTCTTGTTAACCCATCAAATTCTGTTAAATCTCAACAACCAAATTCAATAATTGAAGCTTCTCCTCTTACATACTTTACGGCCGCAAAGCCAGTTCGTGATGTTCCGGGATCAATTCCAATAATTATCATATTAATCTATATAATTAGCGTTTGTAAAAACTTCCTCAACGTCTTGACAATCGTCTAATGCTTCTAACAAATTATCAATTTTGTTTTTGATATTCTCTTCTTTAACATCAACTTCTTGAGTACCGACTCATTCTAAATAAGCGTCAGCTACTTCAACGAATTTTTCAACTTCAGCCTTTACAATATGTAAATTATTGTTATCAGTAACAATCTCCATAGCATCCTCTAATGGTTTGATATCATTAGCTCCAGCTTCAATAGCTTTCATTTCAAAATCTTCATTTCATTTTGATTTCTCAATGATAATCTTTCCAACTTCTTTAAACATTCATTTAACACTGCCTTCGCCAGCCATCTTACCGTCATACATTGATAGTTTATGTTTGACATCAGCCACTGCTCTATTCTTGTTATCAGTAATAGAATGAATAATTAAAGCCACACCTCCAGGCCCATAGCCTTCAAAGTACATTTCTTCGATAATTCCACCTTCGCCCCCTTCACCAATACCGCGCTTTATAGCTCTTTCGATATTCTCTTTAGGCATACCTTCTTGTTTGGCCTTTTCAACCAACAATCTTAACTTTGGATTACCAATAGCATCTCCAGCTGCTTCTCTACTAGCTAAAGCAATAGCTACCGCATATTTAGAAAAAACCTTACCTCTCTTAGCATCAGCTAAGCCTTTGGCATGTTTAATTGACGATCATTTCGAATGTCCTGACATGATAAAAAATTTAACAAACTATTAATTCCTTC
>CAZUBO010000039.1:0-2694 GCA_964618955.1 uncultured Candidatus Saccharibacteria bacterium
TTAGCTAAATTCACAATAAAAATCTTTTGATTATTCAAAATATCTTCAAAATCAATTGATGAATTTCTCTGACCAATGATTGGTCTCATAATATTATTAGTCAAGAATGGTGTTAATTTAGAATTGATATATGGTGCCATATTACTTAATGATAAATCTCCTCCAGCCTTCTCAGCTTCTCTCTCTCAAAAATCCTTAACTAAGAAATTTGTAGTTCTAGCTAATAGTCTCTTTCTGAATTTATCATTAATTAAAACACTTGGTACTTCTACCAAAGTAAATTGTTCTATTGGATCCGACATCAACAAAGCCAAAGAATTTCTCATGTATTGTTCAAAGATTGGTCCACCAGTAGTTTTTAAATCATATAACTTATCCATGATCTCCAAAACTTCGTCAATGATAAACGTCTGATCCATTTGTTTATTTGGATCAGTCTCTAAAATATTAAAACTCATGGTATATTTTGGATCTGCTGGATTAAAATATACTACATCTTTGATTCTTTCTTTTGGAATATATTCCAAAATCTCGTTCGCCAAATCACCATGAGGATCAATAAAACATAATCCTTTACCGTCTTTGATATCTTGAATAACCATATTCTTCAAAAAAGTTGTTTTACCCGTACCCGTCTGTCCAACAACGTATGTATGAAGTCGTCTATCATTAGTTTTCTGCCTTACTAGCTTCTCGTCTCCTCTATATACATTCTTACCTAATACAATCCCTTCCTCCGGCAAATTAGCTGGTACTGGAGCGGTCCTAGACCTCAATCATTTAACATTAGGAATCTCCATCAAAGCATGGGGTAAATGTCAAAAACTATTAATTTCACTAGAATTTAAAACCATTCTATTCTTAACATCAAATACCCTATAAACATAATTAAACATCAAATTCTGTAAATTACCTCTTTTTTGTTTTTTCAATTCAATCAAATTCAAAACCGGACTAGATAATTGCATAAAGCCATTTTGAACTTCTTGAATTAAACTCTCAACTCGAGATTTATCAGGCGAAGATACTACTAACCTAACATTCACATCGAATAATGGCTGGGCTAATTTTGATTCTACGCTCTTAATTAAAACTTCGTCAATTACTTTTACTTCTTCCTTTTTATCCTTCTCAATATTTCTGAAAGGATTTAAACTCTGACTAGCAATTGAAAAATCAATTCCTTTCTTCTTAAACAAATCTTTTTCTTTCTTCCCGTCTTTCAATCCTTCTAAAATCTTTTTAATTTCTTTTTTCTCCGAACTCGTACTATTTAAAACAATTTGTAACGCCATACCTTCTTTCTCTTCAATCTTCGAAAAAGCATTTAGAATACTTGAAAAAGGATCACTTTCAAAATTCTGATAAGTTTTGATTGGCAAAGCAAAATTAATACTCAACTTTCCAACAGCTCCACCATGATGATTATTCAAACCAAAGATTGTATAATCCTTCGTCTCGGTTACTTCTCCAAAAGGAAAGTAAGCTGTAATCATCTTTTGAATCATCTCAATATGCTTTCGATGACATGCCACATAAAACATAATCTCGCGACTATCAATTGGTGAAGCTACTTCAAACACAATTGAATATTTAAATTTATTCAAATTACTAATCATCTGATCACAATTCGAAATCATCTCCGCAATCTTTTTAACATTCTCATTCTTATCTTGCGAAATCTCTCTAGGAACCTTAACCATCATTAATTTGTAATTCATTGATTGATTTAGTCTTCTCTTCTTAAAAATCTTATCCACAAATCAAAAACCAATCCCAATAAATATTATTAAAAAGACTGATATTTTTTCAATGAAATTAAAAATATTTTCCATTATTTTATTTTATAATTTTGTTTTGTTTAATTAATTCTTCATAGAATTTATCTACCAAAATATCATGTAATCTATCTATCAAATACGCATTACTAGTCTTGCGACTTAATTGAATTGCAAAACCAATACCTTTTTCAAAGGCAATTCTAACTAATGATTCTAGCATCTTGTTTGTCCTCTTCTCATCATCATCGTCATCATTCGCAAACACACTAAAGCTTTGGACATTCACGTTCTTATCTATCATTGGCATTTTATTAATCTCTTTTTCAAAAATATCATTAATAGTTTCCTTCATTATCTCTTTATCATTCTTAGTTTCAATATGATTCTTTTGGTAATCATTTTTTTTATCCGTATACAAAACCTTTACCTGTTCAAATCCAGGTTGATTGAAATTCATACTTGGTCCTTTTGAAGAATTTATCATCAAAAATATTTTAATATATATACATAAATAATAACAAACTTTAAAAAAAAATACAAGTATTTTCATTAAAAATCTTTTGTTTTTAAATCAAAAGAAAAACAACTTCAAAAAAGTTGTTTTCCTCTTCTGCGCGGACGACCGGATTTGAACCGGCGGCCTCCTGCGTGACAGGCAGGCGTTCTAACCGGGCTGAACTACGTCCGCATTAAAACTAAAAATATAGTTTTGTGCCGGTAATAGGAATCGAACCTATGTATGAGGTTTATGAGGCCTCCGCTCTACCACTGAGCTATACCGACTAAGTCAGTGTGGCAATAACTAATTCTTCTAGACATGTTGCGGGGGTTGGGGTTGAACCAACAATCTCCAGGTTATGGGCCTGGCGAGATACCATTTCTCTACCCCGCGTATTTATTATATCATAACTTC
>CAZUBO010000040.1:0-2534 GCA_964618955.1 uncultured Candidatus Saccharibacteria bacterium
AATTAAGTATTGATGCCTTGAAGAATGATTTGATGAAGTTACAGAAGAAGGATGACAAAAAACCATTACAAGTTATTGAAGTTGGAGTTACTGAAAGCAAAAATACGGGTAAACCAATATTTTTGATTGTAAATCAAACTGATGGATATATTAAAGAATTACAAACCATGAAGCCTGGTTGAGATTTACAATTTGTAAGTTCGAGCCAATTCAACAGTCCAAGCGAACTAAAGAATTATTTAATTAAATACAAATCAGAACATAATTTATTAAAGGCGGTTTTGATACAAAAAAATATATTAGAACAAAAGATTGCTACTGGAGATAGATTTAATGAATCCGTTGTTTCTGATTGATATTATTCTCATTTTAATGATAATTACGACCAATTACCAGATGTAATTGTTGGTAGAGGAACACCAAGAGAATTATATACTAACTTGCAAAAGCCAAAATTGAATAAGGTTTCTTATGGACAGTTCTTGCCAATGCTATCTTTTCGTAGAGGTACGCATTGTGCTGATGGCTCTTGTGCTATTTTAGGAAAAACCGACCCTACTTTATGAGTTGGAAAAGAAATGTCAGAATTAATAAGAAGTAAAGGGTATACTTCAACATCTTTGTATGAGACGGAAGGCTATCAACCATGTGAAGTAAAGCCAGATTTGTCTTTGAATACTGAGAATTTTATGAAGACAATTTATAATACTAATTTTATTTATGCGCTATCTACTTGAGAGCCAGCATATCTAGACAAAGATAATTATACAGTAGCAACACAATATGATGGTCTTAAAAGAGCTATTTGGTTTGATGATAAGAATGGCAATGGCGTTATGACTGATGATGAAATGATAATTAAAAATTTGGCTAATTTGTCAGATTTAAGTTTTAATTATCAGGTCATTGTTTTTTTGCCTTTATTAAATTCTTATCAGACAAAAATCATGAAGGGATTAAGCGCTTTAATTTATCGTGAAAGAACCGTAGATAATAATCAATGAGATAACTTATTCAATATTCACCAATCTTTATTGGCAACGTTTGTCGAAGGAGGTACAATTGGCGAAGCAGTGTATGCTTCTAGATATAATTTTGCTAAATATACAATGCCGGATGGTGATGTGATAAAACCGGAGGCATTAAAATTTAGATTGATAGGTGATCCAACTTTAACTATTAAAGACCTATATAGTTCTTCGGAAGTTGATGTTCAGCCTGAGAGTACTAGCTTAGCTAAGATTGAAATACCAATGAATAAAACTGAAGTGGAATTTTTGATTAAGAATATTGGTAAAACAGATGTCAGTTATTCCTTTGATAAAAACAAAGTTTTAGAAATTACCCCAATAACAGGCAATATACCAATAGGTAATGAAGTTAAAATTAAATTAAAAATGATTGATGTATTACCAATAACTTATCAATCAACTGATAAGATTTGGTCAACACCTAAACAAAAATCAACTAAAATATATTTTAAATCAAATGCGGGAGACAAAGAAATCACGGTTACTTATTGATCAGTTTAAAAAGAAAAACTCTATCTTTGAAAGGTAGAGTTTCGTTGTTTTCTTTTTAAAAGTTTGGTATAATTTTATTGTTTAAAAATTTATTAATTTTAAAAATATGAAGAAAATATTTATATTATTTTTTTGTTTAGGATTTTATTTGTTAAATTGTAATCTAGTGTTAGCTGACGTTGATAAGGGCGGAAGAACTCCTCCAGATGGAACTTGTCCAGTACTTGATCCTGATTGTCAGGGTATTTATTGTTATGCATCTTATTGCACTAGTAATAAGGCAGGAGGAAAATGTATATCTAAAATGATTTGTGAATTTAATGTTTCTGGATATGATAAAGATAGTGAGTATTGTAAATTTGCAGAGATTTGAAAAACTGTTGGTGGCCAAAAGAGATGTGTATTTACTGACAAGACTTGTCAGAAATATAAAGATAGCAAAACTTATGGATTATGCAATAGCGATAGTGATTGTGTAAAATGTCCAGCAGATAAGCCGAATTATCCATATAAGAAATGTGATGCGGCTACTAAGCAATGCAAGACGATATATGAATGTGGCAAGAATGAATGTACTTCGTATACGAATTGTTGTGCTAAAGGAACTTCCTATCCTCATTTTGTTTGCGAGACAAAAACTTATGGTGATCAAGCTTCTAGTTATTTATCTACTCAATGTGTTAAGAAAGATGAATGTGGTAAGACAGAATGTATGCCATGGTTTGATGAACAGATTGGTAATGTAAATATATACAATACAAAGACCGGTAAATATGATAAAATTCTTTTGTATAAGAATAATGATTGTAAAGTAACTTGAAGTTGTAATACAAATACTTATCAATGTAGTGTTTCGAAAGACGGTAAGTATTCTAGTTCATTGGCTTGTACGAATGTTTGTAAGAAGCCAGTGGATGTTATCGTGCCTCTACCAAAGCCAACAATACCAAAAGCAACTACTACAACTTCAACCAAAGCAGTTATTGTCCCCTTGCCAGAGCCATCAAAACC
>CAZUBO010000041.1:0-1798 GCA_964618955.1 uncultured Candidatus Saccharibacteria bacterium
TAAAGAAAACTCAAAAAGTCACAGGTTATTGCACGTAAAATAGACTAATAATATAGTTTTAGTAGTCAAATTTTATAAAATAAAATATATAAATATCTATTTATTGCTATTTTAATGATATTTTGTAGAGAGTTAATTTTTTTAGACATTAGTTTTTCCATATTTATTATGTTCATCACAAAGAGAATTGCTCCTATCCAACTTTCTGATGTCTTTGAGGTTCTTGCTCTTACGTATCCTAGATCATATCCGTTTTTGCCTTGACCAAACTTTCCCTCTATCGGTATTCGTTCTCTATATTCTTTCTGACGCTTACGCTTTTCTGCAGCTAATTCGTGCTTGTTCTCTTCTGTTACTTTCTTCGGTCGACCAAGTGGTTTGCCAATAAATTTTATGCCTTTTAAATCTAAATACTTCCTATTGGCTTGTGTTCCAAATATTGTATCCGCATTCACTGATTCCGGATAATAACCTTTTTTCTTATAATAATTTTCTACTGCTGGTATTAAATCTTCTGATTCGATATATGCATCCCAGCTAAACCTATCTATCTTGGCAAAACCATTCATTAAATCTACCGTGAATTTCGGGCCAAACTCTACAGGGGTATCACTCTTGCCTCTTACTATCGGTCGGATATATGGCTGACTGATGCTGACTATTCTGTCATCACATCTATGAACTCTTTTCGTATGCATCTCACGTTGCTGACGATATATCTCGCGAATAACCCAGAGTTCCTTCTGCTTCTTATATGGTAGCGGAAATGGACGTCCAACTGCACTTTCCAAAACTTTGTCTATGTGCGATAAATTGCGTTTCAAATAATTTAACTGCTTGCCATTTGCCTTGTGCGTTACCTTTTCGCTTTTCTTACGCTTCTTGGCTGTTGCCAAATAGTCTTTCCTTGCTACTCGTCTGTAAGTACGTGGCTTATTTGAATACAGACCTAATTCCCAGAACTTATCTATTATCTCTTCAGTTATCTCTCTGCTATCATTGAGCAAGTTAAGGTCTATCGGATATTTTATTGCTTGATTAACTGCTGTTGCATCTAAGATTAATCTTCCTTCGTGCGTGATTGGTACTGCTTCTGAACTACTTTTTGTATTTTCTGAGTCGTTTGATATTTCGCTTGATGAATTTATTTGTTCTCCATCATTATTTATATCGTTCTTGTTAATATTTTCATTCGTCTTGTTGCCTGTTGCTTTTTGTTTATAATATTTTTTCCGATTATTATTTGTTTTTTCTTCCTCTGGAAAAACTTTTTCAATCAATGAATCTGTCATATCGTTGAATTTATCAATGCCAAGTCGTTTCCTAATATCAACAAACAAACTGGGAACAAAGACCCAATCAGTTCTATATTCCCGAAGACCTAAGAAGTATTGCAGGTAAGGATTTTCTTGAATCTGCAAGATGGTTTCCTCATCGGAAAACTTGATTTTGTGTTTTATTATGATAGCACCGATTATAATGCGTGCATCAATGCAAGGACGTCCTTCATTTGCGGACATATTTCTGTAGTAAATTTTTGCTAAATCGTCCCAAGGAATTTCCTGTGATAATTTTACCCACCTGTTATTTTTGTCTAATTTAATTTCGAATGGTGTTTTAAACTCTTCAATAGTAAGCTGGTTACAAGAATTATACCTAATCATAGAATCCTTTATGTAAAAATGCACAAATGCAAAGATAATTATACAAAAATAACGAATATTTTGCACTTATGCAAAAAAAGTTTTCCACAACTTATTAACAAATAATATACTTACTACTTTTTGAGGAAACTCTA
>CAZUBO010000042.1:0-1600 GCA_964618955.1 uncultured Candidatus Saccharibacteria bacterium
AAAAAATAGTTACTAATATTTAAATAGTTTTTATTTCTAAAAGAATAATGAAAAATATTGATGTGGATTATTTGAATAGTCTATGTGATATAACCAATAAAAAATTACAAAAGATAAAGTTTGATAAGATAGAAGAAGTATATAGCCAATGTCTTAAAGTATTTACTTCATATAAATTAACTAATACAGAAATGTGTATGCTTGGAAATAGTTTAATAGCTGTATCATTCATCAATAGAATAAAGAGTTATGTTCCAGAAAAGGCAATTTTTGTGAAAGATTTATTAAATAAATATATGGAAATAAATGATAAACAACTATATGAATTTAGGGCATTACAAGAAATTTATGATGCTTTAGATGGGCATAGAGTAAAGGTAAAAGATGACAAAAAGAAGAATATATTTATAAGTATGAATTTATCTAAAAGATTTGAAGTTCTAGAAAAATATGGATTTAAATGTAGGTATTGTGGAAAATCTCCCCCAGAAGTATATTTAGAATTAGAGCATATAATTCCTAAATGCAAAGGTGGAAAAGATACAATAGATAATTTTGTTCCTGCTTGTTTTAATTGTAATCGTGGTAAAAGAGATAAAATACTAAAAGAGGAGTAATTTAAATGGATAAAGAGGTGTATAAATATAAATTGTATAAATTAGGTGAAAACGACACTAAAATTCTTAGAAATCTCATTCAAAATCCAGAAGGATTAAGAGTTAATTCTTTATTTAAATATACTTCAATCAAACCAATTACTCTATATAAAAGGTTAGAAAGATTAAAGAAGAAAGGATATGTTGAAAATACTTATCCAATTTGGAAGATAGTTCGTGGTCAGGTTGATTTTTGTAAAACATTATTACACAATGACAACATCTTTGAATTACATAATTTATCTTATGTTCTCAAATTAATCAAGAAACCAGATTGGTGGGAAAAGAGAAAACCAAGATTAGAAAAGCTAAAAGATTGGAACTTTAAAAGTATAGACTTCGGAACTAAGTACGAACAACTAATGAATGAAAACTTTGTAATACAAACCTATCCAGAATCAATTATAATAATAGCTAGAAAGAGATATTACTCAAATACACCCTACGAAGTCATAGGACAAGCAATTAATGATGTATTAGATATTATATCATATTTAGAAGAAAAGTTTAAATTTAAGCTATTTCCTAATGAAATTCCAGCTTTAGAAATAAGAAATGAGGACTTTAATAGAATAAAAGACCATTTAGCAGAGCATTGTAAAAAGGAAGGTAGAAGATTTCTTGTTGAAACAAGCAAAGGTAAAGTATGGGTAGATTATTCAGAACCATTTGGGAAAGAAGCAAATACTCCAGATATTCAAGATACTTTAGAAAGACATACTAAAGATTTAATTATAAATAAGCCATTAACTAATTCAGAATTACAAAACTTAGTTCAAAGTGTAGTTCAAAATCAAGTAGTATTTGATAAAAATATTAGTTTGCATCAAGAAGTATTAAGAGAAATAAGAGATGCTATTAAAGAATTAAAAGAAGAAGTAAAGAAAAGTGGTAACAGTATATAATAAAACAATAGTAGAAAAATACTCTGAACCTAGATTAGA
>CAZUBO010000043.1:0-1525 GCA_964618955.1 uncultured Candidatus Saccharibacteria bacterium
TGGGTGGCCTACTTTACTCCGAAATGACTGGCCTAGTTTAGTCCGAAATAGTCAGGTAATAAGAGTTTATTAAAAATTGACAACTTTTTAATAGATATATTTCATTTTCTTCATAATTACGGGTTGCTTGTGATATTATGTTTAAGTGCTATTACTGTGGCACTTGTCGCAATTCTCATTTAGAAATTAGCAGACCTATAATTTTTTGATTTATCACGAAATCTTTCTAAAGGTGAATTCTTACAAAAATGACAAGTATATTTTTAATGCTATTTAGAAGAAGGATGTGGATTAGTCAAGATGCAACAGACCGAAGGGTTACACTTCACTTATCATTTTTTCAATTAGAGGCTTACTTAAATAAACATTCCTTTTTCTCATGAATGCCATTTTATGAGCTTCTTCTTTACTCCATTGAGGAATCCTATGAATATTAATAGATTTAAAATCAAGACTTGCTCGTTTAAGTGTATCTATGCAATTATTAATAAACAAGTAGCATTCGTTAGGATATTTTACGACTTGTTCTTCACAAAATCGTATGACTATCCATCCATTATCTAAAAATCTCTTATTCCTATCATCATCAGATCCAATATAGTGGATTGGGGTTCCATCTGAGCCCAAATATGGCTCGTCAATCTCAATATCAATTAGTATTCCGAAGGACTCATCGTAATAAACTATATCTGGTAAATAATGCCTTTCTAGCAATGATCCTCCTGTAATGGTTATTCCTCTAATAAAGTTTTCAGATTGATTCTTTAAAAACCAATAAAATATCTCTTCTGATACCCCAACATGATATCGATTTTTGCATCTTTCATGTCTAGGAACTTTAAAATAACTCGTTAATTTCTTTAATCTGTATTTAATAATATTTTCTTTCTTTATTAGTTCTTTCTTCTCAAATTCATAAAGTTCCAATGAGTGTAAATATTCAGGATATGCGATAGTTATGTAATAATTAAGGTTAGCTTTGTATTCTGTTTCATAGTTTGTTATATCATTCAGATGCTTTTTATACTCACCTTCAAACTTATTTAATCTTTCATAATATTTATTTAATTCATCGTTCCTTCCTGAGAAAGTTGTATATAAAACAAAAATTGCAAGAATAGGAATTGAAAAAATAATAAGAAATATAAAAATATTATTTGCAAAAATGTCCCCCAAGAAATCTGACGAAGTGATTCCAATTAAAGATAAAACAAATATAAATATTAATAGTAACCCACAGCCAAGACCTTCTTTGATAGAAGGCTTCTCTGGAACATCTGGTTCTTTTGGTTTTATTAGTTCTGGTTTAACCGGTTCGATTGGTGGATTTGGTAAGAGAGGTAATGCCGTTAGAATTCTTTCAACTTGAGGTGGAATCAGTAATATGGGATAAGAATTTAACATAAAAATCAGTTATTATCATTAAAACAATAAACAAATTCCCTCAGCTACCAAAAATAAATAAGAACGAATCACTAGCGTTGCGTCTTAGTTAAAACATTTTCAACTGATTATATAAATGTTC
>CAZUBO010000044.1:0-1510 GCA_964618955.1 uncultured Candidatus Saccharibacteria bacterium
AAGATTGCTATTACTATCATTAATTCTACTAATGTAAAACTTTTCTTTTGCATTGCTTTTAAAATTAAATTATTTATTTAATTCTTGTTCCAATAATTCTTTTATTATTCCTGGATTTCCTGCCCCTTTAGCTTTTGCCATAGTTTTGCCAATCAAGAATTGGACTACCGTAACTTTACCAGCCTTGTATTCCAAAACTGATTTTTCATTCTCTGACAAAACTTCCAAAACAATTTTTAATAAATCATCAGTATTTGAAACTTGTTCTAACATATTTTCTTTCATAACAACTTCTGGATCATTATCATTTTGAATTATCTTTTCTAATATGATCTTAGCTCCTCGAGATGAAATTCTGTTTTCAATAATTAAATTAATTAATTTTGCAAAATTCAAAACACTAATTGAAATATCTTTAAAATTGATATTCTTTAAACTTACATATCCTAAAATATCCGTAACCAAATAGTTATAAATTAATTCATAAGCTTTTGGTAAGTTATTTGAATCTTTTAAAATATTTTTAATTTTAGAAACAGTTTTTTCAAAATATTCAAAAACTTCATCATTTATTACAAACAATACTGCCTTAATACTTGGTAAAGAATATTCTTTCATTATTCTTTCTTTTTTGATATTTGGTAATTCTCCAACTTCTTGTTTTAAAACTTCTAAATCAAAAATTCCATCAGCTCCATGAACAATCATTTCTGGTAAATCAGGATCTGGAAAATATCGATAATCATCAGCTCCTTCTTTGATTCTTTGTGATATTGTAATATTCTTGCTATCATCTCAACCACGTGTCTCCTGAATTATCTTCTCTCCATTCTCTAGTAACTCAATTTGGCGATCAATTTCAAAATCAATAGCTTTCTCAGCTGCTCTAAAAGAATTAATATTTTTGACTTCTGTCTTAGTTCCTCATTTATCATCCTTACTGACTGATACATTCACTTCAACTCTCATCTGGCCCTTCTCCATATCAGCATCAGATATATTTAATTCTCTTAATATCACTTGTAAACTCTCAGCAAAAGCTCTAGCAGTCTTACTATCATGAATACAAGCTTTCGTAACTAATTCGATTAAAGGCCGTGAAGCTCGATTGTAATCAATCAAAGTTTTGTTTGGCAAATGCATTAATCTTCCTGTATCTTCTTCCAAATGAATTTCTCTAATTAAAACTTCGTTTACTCCTTCTTCTAAGAATGGAGTCATTTTGCCATTCAAACAAAAAGGATAAAAAGCTTGAGTAATTTGATAAGCCTTTGGCAAATCAGGATAGAAATAGTTCTTACGATCAAATCTAGCTCTAGCTGGTATTTCGCAATTCAAAGCCAAACCTAATTTCAAAATTAATTTTACAGCTTCCAAATTTATTGTTGGCAATACTCCTGGATGAGCCAAACAAATAGGACAAACATTAGTATTCGGATTTACTTCATCAGGATCATTCAAACAATTACAAAACATTTTGTTTTTTGTCTTTGGCTCTAAATGAATTTCT